>CAZJBC010000179.1:0-6263 GCA_964543805.1 uncultured Brevundimonas sp. | reverse complement strand
GATGAAGAACAACGCCATCGTCTGCAACATCGGCCACTTCGATTCCGAGATCCAGATCGCGGGCCTGCGCAACTTCAAGTGGGACGAAATCAAGCCTCAGGTCCACCACGTGGAATTCCCGGACGGCAAGAAGATCATCGTGCTGTCCGAAGGCCGGCTCGTGAACCTGGGCAACGCCACCGGCCACCCCAGCTTCGTGATGAGTGCGTCCTTCACCAACCAGACCCTGGCCCAGATCGAGCTGTGGACCAACCGGGCCTCTTACGACAACCAGGTCTACACCCTGCCAAAGCACCTGGATGAGAAGGTCGCCATGCTGCACCTGGAAAAGCTGGGCGCGAAGCTGACCGTGCTGTCGGATGAGCAGGCGGCCTATATCAATGTGCCGCTGCAAGGCCCGTTCAAGCCGGATCATTACCGGTACTAGGCCGGTTGTCGCGGTTATCGGGCGGCTAACCCCCTCTTAAGCCTAATCGGCCAAGGTTATTTCCGGTCACCTTCACCGGATCAGCCGACGCCGCCATGAGCCAGGTTCACTACGAGGTTTATATCCGCAAGCCGGGCGCGCCCTCCTGGGTGCTGGAACTGGCGACGGAAGACCGCGCGCGCGCCGTCGAGACCGCTGAAGAGCTGCTGGCCATCGGCAAGGCCAGCGCCATCCGGGTGACCAAGGAAATCCTCGAGGAGGACTCCAGCGAGTTCAAGTCGGTCAACATCCTGACCAAGGGCGATGTCGGCAAAGCGGACAAAAAGAAGAAGGAAAAGGACTCAACGCCGCTCTGCGTCTCGCCTGCCGACCTTTACACCATCCACGCCCGCGACGTGATCGGCCGCCTGCTTGAGGGCTGGCTGGCGCGCGAAAAGGCGACGCCGTTCGAGCTTTTGCACCGCCCCGACCTGATCGAGAAGCTGGACGCGGTGGGCATGGATCTGCAGCACGCCATCCAGAAGGTGGCCATTCCCGAGGCCCAGGACCGCGGCACATCGGTCCACGAAATCATCCGCCACTTTCAGACCCTGGTCCAGGCGACCATCGACCGGGTGCTGCGGGACAACAAGAAGGGCGTCTTCCCCGACCTGGAGAGTGAGACTTTCGCCGCGGCCTGCGAGCGGATCAGCGCCAATGAGGCCGAGCCGGGCTATGTGCTGGGCGGGGCCATCGCCAAGATCATCGGCCGGGCGGCGACCTGGGGCGACAAGGTCAACCGCCTGCTCGACCTGGCCGACGCAGCCCCCCAGGCGCCAAAGGCCCGCGCCCTGGCCTTCCAGATTCTCGAAGTCCCCCTGGCCGAAATTCTTGGCTCCAAGGTCGGCATGGCCGCGCTTCTGGGCCCGGGCCTGGATCTGGGCGGCAATCTGGCCGCCATAACCCGCCTGGCCGCCGCCGACACGGTCGATGCGGTCGCCGCGGTGGAGCCGCGCGTCGCCCGGCTGATGCCGACCCTGGATGGCGCGGCCGCGCGCCTGGCCAACTGGCTGGAGGGCGATAAATTCCCTTCGGTCCGCTCAGCCTTGTCGCAACGAGTGCTGTACGAGCTGTCCAATCCGCGCCGCCTGCGGCCCGACGATGCGGAGGGCGAAATCGCGCTTTTGCGGGTGCTGGCCATGTGCCTGACCGCAGCGGCCGGCAAGCACCTGCCGCTGGAACAGGTGCAGGCCGCCTTTGTCGAACGCTCGAAAATGCTCATCCGCGCCGATTTCGTTGAGGCCTATCTGGGTGAGGACCGTGAGCCGCTCGACGAGGTGGAGGCCCTGGTCTGGCTGGCCGAAAACGTCACGGGTCCGGCCAACAAGCGCGGCGCCAGCCGATGGATCGCCTCGCGGATCACCGGGCTCAAGTTCGAACGCGACCTGCGCGCCTCGCCTGAATCGCCGTCGGCCCGATTGACGGCCCTGGCGACCATCCAGAAATCCGTCTCCCGGGTCGGTTTTGTGCCCGAGGAGCTGTCGCCGATTCAGGCCAAGATCGGCGAGATCGGCGGCCTGATCGAAGGCGACTGCAAGCTGGTCGCCGTCATCGTCAAATCAAAGCTGTCGTCCAGCAGCCGGCTGACCGCCCTGTTGCGCATGGCGGCCGGCGAAACCGCGCCTCTGGGTCCTGTCGCCGACAAGGCCCGGGCCGAAGTGCTGAAGATGACCCGGACTCCGGAAGTGCGCGCCGAACTGGCCCGTTCGCCGGAACAGCTCGAGGCCGTCCGCTCGCTGCTCCAGGCCGCAGCGTAAACAATCCTTCTTTAGAGATCCGCCGCCGTGATCGGCGCCTTTCCCTTCATCTGGTCGGGGGTCAGCCGGTCCATCAGGGTCAGCATGCGGGTGACGATCATGATCTGGTTGTGCATGACGTCGGGGCTGAGCTTGTCGATGACGCCCTTCGGATCGGCGCGGAAAAAGTAGCGGGGCGAGCCCATCAGGCCAAGGCCCGGGATGTTCTTCGAGCGCAGCGCCCCGCCCTCGCCGGGCGCCTGACCGCTTTCCACCAGGCCCGAGCGCGAGAATTTCGGATCAAGGCCTTTGGTGCAGGCCATGAACATCTGGTTGCTGGCCTCGTGGGTCGCCGGCGTCGGCACCCAGTTTTCCGGCGAGGGCTTGCCCGTCGCCTGCCACCGGCCATTGATGTCAGCCCACTCCATGGACGCCATCTGTTCCAGGGCGATCTGGGCGACAGTGCGATCCACGACCTGGGGATATTTGGCCATCATGCCGGTGGTGCCCGCCGAGCGGCCCGAGCCGGTGACCGGATCGCGCACCGCGCCGGCCGCATAGTGGCCGGTGGGCAGGCTGAAGAAATAGGTGCGCTTGCGGTTGGGGATTTTGGACAGGTAGGTGGCCGCCGCCAGCACGCCAAGTCCGCCGTTCTCGTTGCACTCATTGGGTCCGTCGGTCTGGGTGGTCATGAACACCACCTCGTCGGTGGAGCCTTTCAGAGTGGCGGCGACCGAGTCGGCGCGGGCGCCTGGGGTGAGCTTGGCGCCGCATTTCAGTGTGGCCGTCGCCTTGCCCGACACGGTCTTCAGATAGGCTGAATCCGCGGCGCCGACCCACAGAGCCGGGGTGGCGCGGTGGCTGTCGCTGAACGGCAGGTAGTTGTAGCGGACGGCCTCGTTGGAAACGTCGGTATAGCAAAGGATCAGCGCCTTGACCTTGTTCTCCAGCGCTTTCATCGGGGCCGAGCCGCCCTGCTTGGCCGGATTGGGACTGGCCGGTTCGGGCGGCATCGGCGCGGGGAAAGATAGCGGATAATACTTCACCTCGCCGCGCACTCCGCCGCCGGCCAGTGGCATATCGATGACCACGATCGACTCGGCCAGCTCCGCCGCCGAGTGGGCCGCCAGGATCGCCGGGCCGCACTGCTCGCCGGTTCCGCCGAACAGGATCTTGCCGGTGACATCGGGCTTTCCCAGGGTCGATCCGCCGAAGGGATAATAGGCAAGGACGTCGAGCTTGCGGGTCTTCCCCGACTCCTCGGTTACCGTGATGGCGCAATCCTTGATGTCGCATTCCCAGCTCATCAGCTTGAACTGGTCGCGCTCGACCACACAGCCGAGCTTGGCGAATTCGCTGGCCAGGAATTCCTCGAAGGCGCGGCACTGGGGCGTGCCGGTGGCGCGGATGGGGCCGAAATTATGAAGCTGCCTGAGCCAGCCGCCGAGCACCTGCGGCGAAGGCACATTGGCCGGAACGTGGCCGGTTATTGGGTTGCCCTGGGCCAGAGCCGGCAGGGCGGCAAGACCGCTCATCGAGGCGGCGAGCGGGACAGCGGCGGCCCCGGCCAGCACCTGGCGGCGGGAATTTACGGGTTGGACGGACATCTCAAGCTCCCCTGGCGATCCGGTTTCTTGGCCCGGTAGGCGGCGAGCATTGTCCCAATCGGCAGCGCTTGCAAGCAGGCCTGACCGTAAAGGCGTCAGGCCTTCTTCTCCCAGCGCCAGCTCCAGAAGCCCTCCTTGATCTCGACCAGATCCAGGCGGGTAAAGCCACAGGCGGCATAGAGGGCGCAAAGATCCTCGTCGGGGGCGCAGTCAAGACGCAGCCACGGGCGGCCGGCCTTGCGGACCTCGTCCATCGCCCAGTCGAGCATGGGACGCGCCAGGCCGCCTTCGATTTTGGCGATACCCTGCTTGCGGCCCAGACGATGGACATGCAGGGCCTGGCCCTGCGGCCGGTCGGGCCAGAACACCGGATCATTTGGCTGCAGCAACATCAGCCCGACCATCTCAGGTCCGCGATGGGCGACGACCAGTTCGCCGACGGCCACCCACTGGCGCATGAGCTCAGGGGTGAAACTCGCCTTGTCCCAGCGGAACTGCTGCTTCTGGACGCGGTAGTCGACCACGCCACGCAGCAGCTGCGCCGCCTCTTCGGCGTCTTCATCTCGTCCGTAGCGGATGGCCAGCCCGCTCAGTGGGCTTCGTCCCAGTTGGCGGCGGCCCGGGCGTCGACGACCAGGGGCACGGTCAGGGCGACCGCCGGCTCGGCGGCCTTTTCCATGATCCGGCGAACGACCTCTATGGTCTTCTCGGCCTCAGCCTCTGGGGCCTCGAACACCAGCTCGTCGTGCACCTGCATCAGCATCTTGGCCGACAGGCCGGCGGCGGTGAGGGCCTGAGGCATACGGATCATGGCGCGGCGGATGATGTCGGCGGCGGCGCCCTGGATGGGGGCGTTGATGGCGGCGCGCTCGGCGAACTGGCGCTGGCCGACGGCCTTGGCGTTTACGTCGGGGATGTTGATCTTGCGCCCGAAGATGGTGGTCACATAGGCCTTCTCGCGCACCATGGCGCGGGCGGAATCCATATAGGCCTTGATGCCGGGGAAGCGGGTGAAATAGGTCTTGATGTAGTCGCCGGCCTCGCCCTGGCCGATGCCCAGCTGGTTGGCCAGGCCAAAGGCCGAGATGCCGTAGACGATGCCGAAATTGATCGCTTTGGCCCGGCGGCGCACGTCCGACGGCATGCCCTCGACGGGGACGCCAAACATTTCCGAGGCGGTCATGGCGTGGATATCCAGGCCCTCGGCGAAGGCGCGTTTCAGCTGCGGGATGTCGCCGATGTGGGCGAGCAGGCGAAGCTCGATCTGGCTGTAGTCGGCGCTGATCAGAACATGTCCGGGCGGGGCGATAAAGGCGGTGCGGATCTTTCGCCCCTCTTCAGTGCGCACTGGAATGTTCTGCAGGTTGGGATCGGACGATGACAGCCGCCCTGTTGAGGTCGCGGCCAGGGCATAGGAGGTGTGGACCCGGCCGGTGCGCGGGCTGACCGCGGCGACGAGGTTTTCGGTATAGGTGCCCTTCAGTTTCGATAGCTGGCGCCAGTCGAGGAGGATCTGCGGCAGCTCGTGGCCCTGCGCCGCCAGTTCTTCCAGCACCGAGGCGTCGGTGCCCCAGGCCCCGGTGGCGGTCTTCTTGCCGCCGGGCAGGGAAAGTTCGCCGAACAGGATGTCGCCGATCTGTTTGGGGCTGCCCAGATTGAACGGCCGGCCGGCGACTTCCTGGGCCTTGACCTCGAATTCGGTCATCCGCATGGAAAAATCGTGGGACAGGTGGCGCAGGCGGTCCGGGTCAATACGCACGCCCGTACATTCCATCTGCGCCAGCACGGCGGGCATGCCGCGCTCGAGGGTTTCATATACGGTCAGCAGACCTTCGCGCGCCAGGCGGGGGCGCAGTTTCTGCCAAAGGCGGAAGGTGACATCGGCGTCCTCGGCGGCATAGCAGGTCGCCGGCGCCAGTTCGATGTGCTTGAAGCTCTTCTGGGTCTTGCCGGTCCCGGTAACCGATTTGAAGCTGATCGGCTCGTGGCCCAGCCACAGTTTCGACAGCTCGTCCATGCCATGGCCGTGCAGGCCAGTCTCCAGCACGTAAGAGATCAGCATGGTGTCGTCGATCGGGGCGACCTGGATGCCGTAGCGCGACAGGACGGCGATATCGTATTTGGCGTTCTGGGCGACCTTAAGGACCGTCGGGTCCTCGAGCAGGGGTTTCAGCTTGCTGATGACCACATCCAGCGGCAGCTGGGCCGGGCGATCGTTCGCCTCGAAGGCCAGTCCGCCTGACTGTTCATTCTCATGGCCGACCGGGATGTAACAGGCCTGGCCCGGAGCGACCGCCAGCGAAATCCCGCACAGATTGGCGTCGGCCGAGGACAGGGCGTCGGTCTCGGTGTCGAAGGCGACCACGCCGGCCGCGAGCGCCCGTACGATCCAGGCGTCCAGGGCTGCTTCGGTGGTGACGCAGGCGTAGGCGCTCGTATCAACCACCTGGGCCT
>CAZJBC010000178.1:0-6343 GCA_964543805.1 uncultured Brevundimonas sp. | reverse complement strand
CGTTCTGGTGGATGACGTTATTGGCGAAGCGCGTCAAGGCCTGGTGGGCGGAGGCGGCAGAGGCCTTTCGCACGGCTGAAAACCGAATTGGTTGAGCTCGGCTGGAATTGTCTTTTTCGAGTATCCTGTTACCCTCAAAGGTGGACTGCTGGGGTCTTGGATTGTGGACATCCAGCCCCAGCAGCTCCGGTCCCGTCGATTGCTCGACACACGACCCCTTGTGGAAGGGGGGCGGATTTCATTCGACATGCGCCATGGCGGCGACAACCGCGCCAATTTTCTTCGCCTCGGACAGCGACAGATCGAATGGCAGACCTTGTATGTAGACAACCAGGTCTGCCCTAAGCGGAATGGGAACAATGTTGCTCGAGGCCATTGGTGTGGGCGGCGGGCGTGGAGCTTCGGGCCTCGCCTCGCCGGCCGATGCGTTGGATGCACGGGTCGATTCTTTGGATGGCTTGGATTTCGATCGTTCTCGGGGTTGAACGCCCGGCCGGAACGCGAGCGGGTTGCCTAAGTAAGAAGAAAAATCTTCCAACGCCGACTTCACGCGGCTCTTGTAGGTGCTGAGGCTTTGCGGCGTGTATCGCTTGCCGTGGAGGTTTCCGAAACGAGAAATCACCGAGTCCAGGTCGAGGACCGTAACGTCCTTGGCCTCGTTCTCATCGAGAATACCCAACACGCTGCTAGCCGCCGCTTTGCGGGCCTGAGCTGTAGCCTTCGCCATCAGGCCCTTATCGGCCAGGTAATCTAGAAACTGGGCCAGGGCCTCGCGCGATTTGGTTCCGTCCATCGAGATTCTCCATCATTTCATCTATAATGACGAATCGGCGTCAAAAAGTCAAGAAAGTAATACAATTGGACAATGACATTGTCTAACAGACGATTTTGGACAAATTCCCGGACATGCGTTGGCTGAAGAGGCGCGCTGCAGGTCTGGTTGACTTTCCACCAGCCTTTCCCCATACACCGCCCCTTCGCGCGCGGGCTTGCCTGCGTGATGACGGATGATGCGTGGACCGCCGTTGAGATCGTCCCTTCAATTGTGAGGGGACCGGGCCGTATCGAAGACGAAGAGTGCTAACCCATGTCCAAGCGCCATAGCGCCAAGTACAAAATCGACCGCCGTATGGGCGAAAATATCTGGGGCCGGCCGAAAAGCCCGGTCAACCAGCGCCAGTACGGCCCCGGCCAGCACGGCCAGCGCCGCAAGAACAAGGTTTCCGACTTCGGCCTGCAGCTGCGCGCCAAGCAGAAGCTAAAGGGCTATTACGGCAACATCACCGAAAAGCAGTTCGCCCGCATCTACAAGGCCGCCGTGGCCAAGAAGGGCAACACCGCAGAATCCCTGATCGGCCTGCTGGAAAGCCGCCTGGACGCGGTCATCTATCGCGCCAAGTTCGTGCCGACCCCGTTCGCCGCCCGCCAGTTCGTCAACCACGGCCACGTGCAGGTCAACGGCAAGCGCGTGAACATCTCCAGCTATACCGTCAAGCCCGGCGACATTGTCTCGGTGCGCGAACGCTCGCGCAACATGGCCCTGGTTCTGGAAGCCATGCAGAGCGTCGAGCGCGAAACGCCCGACTATATCGAAGTCGACGCCAAGGGCCTGTCGGCCAAATACATCCGCGCCCCGGAACTGGCCGAAGTGCCCTATCCGGTGAAGATGGAGCCGAACCTGGTCGTCGAGTACTACTCGTCCTGACCGGTTCGAAAATCCGAGAAATCGCGAAGGCCCCGGGTAAACCGGGGCCTTTTGCTTAGGCGTGCAGCGTCAGGCCCTTGTCGGTCATCAGCGTCTTCAGCTCGCCGCTGCCGAACATTTCGCGCACGATGTCGGCGCCGCCGACGAACTCGCCCTTCACATAGAGCTGGGGAATGGTCGGCCAGTCGGAAAACCGCTTGATGTCCTCACGCAGCTCCTCATTGGCCAACACGTTCACGCCGGCGAACTCGACGCCCAGATGATCGAGGATCTGGACGACCAGGGCCGAAAAACCGCATTGGGGCTGGTCGGGAACGCCCTTCATGAACAGCACCACATCGTGGTCGCGCACGGCGCCCTCAATGAAGGCGCGGATCGGAGTGGTCTCGGTGGAGGCTTCGGTCACGGGTCAGGCCTTTGCGGTAAGATCAGGTCTCACAGCTAGGCGCCCGGGCCTTGTGGGTCAAGCCCGCGCCTGGTTCGGCATGTTGCCGAAACGGGCCATCTCGATGCGCGGCGCCAGGCCCGGCGGCATGTCGCGCTCCGGAATGGCGGCCAGTTCGGCCAGGCGGGGCGCGTTCTCGGCCGTCAGCTGAACCGTGGCCAGGGCCGGCTGGGTCAGGGCATAGGCAAGACAGATCTCCTCGGCCGTCCAGCCGAAGGTGTCGTGCAGGAAGCCGTAGGCGTCGACATTGGCGTCATCGTCCTTCTTCCCGGCGCCCCACATCAGGCGCTTGGGCAGGATGGACTTGCCCGGCGGGGTCACGAAAGCGGCCGGCTGAAAGCCGTAGCCCATAATCGCCATGTTGTGGTCCACCGCGTCACGGATGCGGTTGCGGCTGATCCACCCCGACTGCAGGCTGTAGGGCATGGACAGCACATCGAACTTGCCCGACGAGATATAGGCGTCGATGGCCGGACCTTCGCCAGTGATGCCGATCTGGCGGGTGCGGCCCTGGTCGCGCATGGCGGTGAGGGCTTCGAGCGCTTCTTTAGACAGCGCCGCTTCGGATGGATCATTGAGCAGCACGGCATCGAGATATTCCAGGCCGGTGCGGGCGAGCGTCGCTTCGACGGTTCGGCTCAGGCCCTCGGGCGAAAAGTCCGAACCGCCGGTCGGCGTAGGGCCCAGGCGTTTGGCGACAAAGATCAGGTGGCGCTCGATGGAATCCAGCGCCTCGGTCAGGCCTTCCAGGATGGTCGGGTTCTGGCCGACGATCTCAAAGGCGTTGACGCCGTTTTCGAGCGCCCGGTAAACCAGCCCGCGCCAGTCGGCCTTGCTGCGCATCAGGGGCGAGTCGGTCATGGCGATCGAGACTGCGGAGATGGCCATGTTGGCCGCGCCAAAGGGTCTGTAGCGCATGGGCCTAGTTCCCCTCCGGGACTGAAGTTTCCAGGGCCAGAGCGTGCAGCTCGCCGCCCACCTTGCCGCCGAGCGCGGCGTAGACAAGTTGGTGCTGACGCACGCGCGGCAGGCCGCGGAAGGCCTCATCGACGATGCGGGCCTTGTAGTGATCCCCGTCGCCGGCCAGATCCTCGATGGCGATCTGGGCGCGCGGAAAGGCGGCGCGCAATTCGGCCTCCAGCTGGGATGCAAGCATGGGCATCGAAACGAAACCTCTGTTCGAACATGATGAATGGCTGAGAAACCTTAAGAGGCGGCTTACGCGCGGGTTTGTGCGGCAACGGTCACGGCAGGCTTGCGAGATCACGAAACCGTGATAACGTTCTCGTGATGACGACCAACGCGCCTCGGCGATTGTGGATTCTAGTCTTGGCCGGCGCGGCGGTCTTGGCTGTCACCGGCTGCGACCGGCCCGCCGATAGCGCTTATTCGAGCCTTCCCCTGTTCTCCGCGGCGGACGAGGCGGGCGCTCCGCAGCTGCACGACGGAATTTGGCTGGAGCCCTTCACCCAGGAAAAGCCCTGTCCACTCGATTTCAAACGCCCGGTCGGCGAGTGGCCCGATTGCGCCAACTGGCTGGTCGTCAAGGGGCCGCAGATGTCGAACCTGGTGTTGAGCTTCGCAGGTGATACGGGCAAGCCGTCCTGGGGGTGGCGCGGCGAGACCTATCTGCTGGCGGGCGGAACCCCGCCCATTTTCCAAAGACAGTGGCGCGCGGGTACGTTCTGGTACCGCGCCGCGGCAGGCGTCAGTCTGGGCGATCAGGGCGCCATCGTCCGCTACGGCGAGGTTCCGATCCCGTGCGCGCCACTGGACGTCACGCCTCCCGATCCGTCGGTGTCACCGGAAAAGCCGAACCCCGACAAGCCGGTGGATGACGACTGCAAATTCGCCGATCGCGGCACACTACAGCTGCGCGCCAAGAAGGCCTCCGATGGAGCGGGCGCGGCCGATCACGTCTGGATCCGCGACATCACCCCTTCCGACTACCAGTCGATCAAGACCAAACCCCTGCCGGCCCCTCCGCCGCAAGACGCCAAGCCGCCGGCCCCCGAAGACCCCGCTAAGCCCGCTTCGAAACCCTCAGCCTGATCCCGTGCTTGGCGCGCAGGGTGATGCGGTGGCTGGGCATGGGTTCGGCCTCGCCGGGCGGATCGACCTGGTAGCGTCTTAAAATCTCGGCCAGGGCGATCATCGCCTCCTGCATGGAAAAGGCCGCCCCGATGCAGATGCGCGGGCCCTGGCTGAAGGGGATATAAGCGAAACGGTCGATTTTTTCGCGGGCGCCGGGCAGAAACCGCTCGGGCATGAAGGCGTCCGGATCGTCCCACAGGGTCTTGTGGCGGTGCAGGACGTAGGGGGTGATCAGCACGGCCGTGCCGGCGGGGACCTCGACGCCGCAGATCACATCTGCCTCCTTGGCCCTGCGGGTCAGGGACGGGGCGGGCGGATAGAGCCGCATGGACTCTTCGATCACCGCCCGCGTCCAGGGCATGGCGTCGGCCCAGTCGGGGTTGGACAGGTCAAAGGCGTCGGCCTCGGCCTGAACATGGGTCTGGGCGGTCTGATCGTGAGACAGCAGGTGCAGGGTCCAGCCCAGGGCTCTGGCCGTGGTCTCGTGGCCGGCCAGGATGAAGGTCAGGATGTTGCAGGCGACTTCGCGCTCGGACAGGCCCGCGCCGCCGTCGACGTCGCGGGCGTTCAGCAGGGCGGTCAGCAGATCGTCCGGCGCTTCCGCGCCGCTGTCGATCAGAGCCCGGCGGTCGGCGACCAGCTGCGCGACGCGGTTTTCAAAGAAGCGCGCCGTGCGGCCGCCGAAAATCTGGCCCATACGGGGGATCCAGCGCGGCGCGTTCAGCACCTCGAGGGGATCAATCCTTGCGGCGGTGTCGAGAAACCCGGTCAGGGCGCGCTCGAACTGTCCGGCCTCGCCGCCCAGCATGTCCGAGAACATGGTGGCCGAGATGATGTCAAAGGTCAGGCCGGTCATCTCGCGGTCGATGTTGATGACCCTGGCGCTACGATCCTCGAGCCAGCCGGACACCCGCGCCTGGCTGACCTCCTGCATCCGACCGGTCAGCCCGGCCATGCGGTGGGGCGTGAACAGGGGCGCCATGATGCGCCGGGCGCGTTTCCAGTCGTCGCCCTCGACCAGCAGCAGGCCCTCGGCCAGCAGCGGGCCCAGAACGCGCTTCTGCAGCTCGCCCTTGTCGTAGTTCTTCGCGTTCTCGAGCAGGACGTGGCGAACGCCGGCCGGATCGGCGACGTTGATTGCAAAGCCCAGAAAGCTCTGGCCGGTGATGATGCGCTCGGCGAAATGGCGGTCCGACCAGATGTCCAGCGGCTCGCGCCAGGCCATCCAGAGGAAGCGAGTCATGCTGACCGGCTTGCCGGAACGGCGGGGCGGGGTTGCGGGCCGGAAGGTGTGGTCTGCCGCGCCGTCGGCCATGATCCTATCCCTTCGCCGCCATATAGTCCGGCAGCCAGCCCTCGTTGGCGGCGCGCAGGACCGGCAGGGCGATGCTGAACAGCTCCTTTGAGGCCAGGGCGTCGCCGCCGGCCTCGCCGGCCACGATGGCGTGAACGCCGGCCGCGCCCGCATCGGCCAGCACGCGGGCCGGATCGCGGGTGGCGACAAGGTAGCGGCCCTGATCCTCACCAAACAGGAAGGGGTGGGCGTGGGTCCCGCTCGACGCGCTCAACGTAACGCCAATGTTCGAGGCCAGGGCCATCTCGGCGGCGGCGACAACCAGGCCGCCGTCGGACAGATCGTGGCAGGCGGTGATGTGTTTGCCGGCGATCAGCCTGCGCACAAACAGGCCATTGCGCTTCTCGGCCGCCAGGTCGACCGGCGGCGGCGCGCCGTCCTCGCGGCCGAACAGTTCGCGCAGATAAAGGCTGGCGCCCAGTTCGCCGTGGTTCTCGCCAATCAGGATCAGGGTCTCGCCGTCCCTCATGTTCGAAAAATCCATGTGGGCGTCATAGTCGGCCAGCAGACCCACGGCGCCGACCGTAGGCGTCGGCGGAATGGCCGCCCCGTTCGTCTCGTTGTAGAGCGACACGTTCCCGCTCACGACCGGGAAATCCAGCTCGCGGCAGGCCAGGGCCATGCCGTCGATGGCGCGGACGATCTGGCCCATGATCTCGGGGCGCTCGGGATTGCCGAAGTTCAGGTTGTCGGTGATGGCGACCGGGTCGGCGCCGACGGCGGTCAGGTTGCGCCAGGCCTCGGC
>CAZJBC010000177.1:0-6434 GCA_964543805.1 uncultured Brevundimonas sp. | reverse complement strand
CCAACAGCACCCTGAATCCCCAGACGTTCATGGTCTCGGTCGCGGGCCTGCCCGGCGCCACCCTGCGCGCGCCGGGCGATGTCACGGGCGCGGCCATCCCCATTGTCGCGCCGGCCGATTCCACTCGCGGCGTGCAGATCTTCGTCACCGCGCCCGCTGACGATAACCGGCCCGCCAATATCCCGATCACTTTCGCCGCCCGCTCGCCCGATATCGCGGTCAAGGCCAAGGCTACCTTCCAGTCTTCCATGGAGATCAACCGATGAGCCTCGCCGCTGCGCCCCGCGGGTTTCGCCTGACCGGCTGGCACGTGCTGGCCATGATCGTCGCCTTCTTCGCCATCATCATCGGCCTGGACACCTGGTTCGCGACGCTCGCCTACACGACCTTTTCTGGCGATGTGTCGTCCGACCCCTATCAGGCCGGGATCATGTTCAACAAAACCCTCGCCCAGCGTCGGCGCGAAGCCGCCCTCGGATGGAAGGTTGAGGCCGACACCAGCCGTCCGGGCCTGCTGTCCCTGACCTTTCGCGATCCGGCTGGAACGCCGCTGGACGGGTTGACCATCGACGCCACCCTGGGCCGGCCGGCTACGGACGTCGGCAAGCGCATCCTGACCTTCAAGGCTGAAGGCGCCGGCCGTTATTCGGCGCCCACCGGCGACATGAGCGGCGGATGGGACCTGACGGCCACCGCCCGCGACGCGGCCGGCAACAGCCTCGAAGTTGCCGACCGGTTCAAACAGAAATGAGCCAGACGCTTCGTCCCAAGGTCGATTTCGCGGCCTTTGTCAGCCACGACGTCCTGAGCGGCGAGGCGCGGGTCGAGGTGCTGGTGCGCGGCGCGCGCTGCGGCGGCTGCATGAGCAAGATCGAAAAGGGCGTCTCGGCCCTGCCGGGCGTCTCAGCCGCGCGCCTGAACCTGACCACGGGCAAGCTGGTGGCGACCTATGCCGGCGGCGGCCGCGCCGATCCGGCCCGGGTGATCGCCTGCGTGGAATCGCTCGGCTATGGCGCCAGCCTGTTCGACCCGGCTCGCGCCCTGGAGGCCGAGGACCGCGAAGGCAAGGAGCTGGCCCTGGCCCTGGGCGTCGCCGGCTTCGGCGTCGGCAATGTGATGATGTTCACGGTCCCGGTGTGGGCCGGCCTGTTCGGCCAGGAGCTGGATGCGACGACGCGTCAGGTGCTCTACTGGCTGGCGGCCATCGTCGCCACGCCGTGCGCTCTGTTCGCCGGCCAGGTGTTCTTCCGCTCGGCCTGGGCCAGTCTGAAGCGCGGCAAGGCCAATATGGATGTGCCGATCTCCATCGGCGTGCTGTTGACCCTGGGGGTCAGTTTCTCCGAGACCCTGCTGGGCGGCCCGCACGCCTATTTCGACGCCGCCGTCACCCTGATCTTCCTGCTGCTCATCGGCCGCTATCTGGACCACAAGCTGCGCGCCAGGGCCCGCTCGGCGGCCCGCGACCTGCTGGCCCTGCAATCGCCGGTCGCCCTGCGGCTGGCCGCCAACGGCAAGACCAGCGCCGTGCCGGTCGCTGACGTCTCGCCGGGCGACAAGCTGATCGTCGCGCCGGGCGAGCGCGTGCCTGTCGACGGGGTCATCGAGACCGGCGAGACCGACATCGACAACGCCATGATCACCGGCGAAAGCCTGCCGGTCCGGGCCGGGCCAGGCGCCAAGCTGTTCGCCGGTTCCTTGAACCTGTCAGGCCTGCTGACCCTTCGCGCCACCGCCCACAGCGAGGACTCGGCCATCGCCGCCATCGCCCGGCTGATGGAAGCCGGCGCCCAGACCAAGTCGGCCTATGTGCGCCTGGCTGACAAGGCGGCCGCCCTCTATGTGCCCATCGTCCATACCCTGGCCCTGGTCACCTTCGCTGGCGGCTGGGCCCTGGGGCTTGGCCCGCGCGAGGCGCTGCTGCGCGCCGCCGCCGTGCTGATCGTCACCTGCCCCTGCGCCCTGGGCCTGGCGGTTCCGGCCGTCCAGGTCACCGCGTCAGGCCGCCTGTTCCGCCGCGGCGTGCTGGTCAAGTCCGGCGCGGCGCTGGAGCGCCTGGCCGAGGTGGATCACGTGGTGTTCGACAAGACCGGGGTGCTGACCAGCGGCAAGCCGCAGCTGACCGGCGCCGCTTCGCCCTTCCTGGAGACTGCCGCGCGTCTGGCCCGCGCTTCGCGCCATCCGCTGGCCCGCGCCCTGGCCGAGGCCGGCCCCTGCCTAGCCGATGTCGCCACCGATGTTGTCGAGGTCCCCGGATTGGGCGTCAGCGGCAAGATCGACGGGCGGCCCGCCAGGCTCGGCCGCGCCGCCTTCCTCGGCGTCCAGGGCTCAGGTCTGGAAACCGAACTTTGGTTCGCCTTCGACGGCGAGACCCCCGTCCGCTTCGCCTTCTCTGATCAGCCGCGTCCCGATGCAGCCAAGACCATCGCCGCGCTGAAGGCCAAAGGCTATGGCGTTGAGATACTCTCCGGCGACACCGCCGGCGCCGCCCAGGTCATCGCCGATCTGGTCGGGATCCAGGACGTGCGCGCCGGCCTGACCCCCGCCGACAAGGCCGCCGCCATCCAGGCCCTGACCGCCCAGGGCAAGAAGGTGCTGATGGTCGGCGACGGCCTCAATGATGCGGCGGCTCTGGCCCTGGCCCACGCCTCCATGGCGCCCGGCTCGGCCATCGACGCCAGCCAGAACGCCGCTGATCTGGTGTTTTCGGGCGATGATCTGGCCGCCGTGCCGCTAGCGCTGGAGGTGGCGAAAAAGGCCAAGGCCCGGGCGCTGGAGAACTTCGCCTTCTCGGCGCTTTACAATGTCATCGCCTCGCCCGCCGCCATGCTGGGCCTGATCAATCCGTTCATCGCGGCCCTGGCCATGTCAGGCTCGTCGCTGGTGGTGACGCTGAACGCCCTGCGCATGGGCCTTGCCGGGAGGGGCAAATGAACCTTCTGCTGTTGCTCGCGCCGATCTCGGTCGGCCTCGGCGCCCTGGGCCTGCTGGCCTTCCGCTGGACGGTGAAATCGGGGCAGTATGACGATCCCCTCGGCGATGCATCGCGGATTTTGGACGACCATCTGCAGGACGGGCCGGGTTAGGGGCCATTGGAAGCCCACGCCGAAGGCATGATTGTCGGACCCGTCTCCCGCTCACATTGAGCCTATGAGCCCCTGCGCTGAAGCGCCTCAGGGACTAGCCTGCGGCCAAGCTTGGGCGTAATTTTCCGACCTCTGTTCGGGGAGAAAACAGCAATGAAAATCTCAAAGCGTAAAATCGAATTCGCCGTGGCCGGCCTTTTGGCGCTTGGCCTGGCCGGGGCGGCCATCGCCCAGGATGCGGCGGCCAATATCGCCGCGCGCCAGAAGGACATGCAGGACGTCCAGGCCAATATGCTGGCGGTGAACAACGCCGCGGGCAAGGGCGACCTGGCCGCCGCCAAGGAGGCGGCGTTGAAGATCAACCTGGCCTTCAAGGACGCCTCGACCCGCTTTACGCCGGGCGCCGACTCGACGGTGGCCAAGACCCGCGCCAAGGCCGAGATCTGGAGCGATGCGGCCGGCTTCAAGGCCAAGATCGACGGCGCCATCGCCACCAGCGACAAGCTGGTCGCCGCCACCAACGGAACCGATGTGGCCGCGATCCAGACGGCGGCGGGTGATGTGAACGCCCTGTGCTACGGCTGCCATACGCCCTACCGCGGCTCGGGCCGGTAGGCGGCCGACCGCCTGATTTGCGGGCGTCCGCGAAATTCAGCCTTTCCCTGACGGCGCTAGGGAATGGCGCACGATTTTGTGGACGCTCCCGCCCAGACTCGACACTCCGGCCTGCCTGCGTCATGGAAGCGGCTGCTTTCTGTTTGCGTTAAAAAGGAGCCGCCCGTGCGCCAGGTCGATCACTTCATTGATGGACGCCGCGTCCAGGGTACGTCGGGACGCTTTGGCGACATCTTCGATCCAAACACCGGCGAAGTGCAGGCCCAGGTTCAGTTCGCCACTCAGGCTGAAGTCGACACCGCGGTTCAGTCGGCGCTGAAGGCGCAGCCCGACTGGGCCGCCGCCAATCCCCAGCGCCGGGCGCGGGTGATGTTCGAATTCAAGCGCCTGGTCGAAGCCCATATGGACGAACTGGCGTCCTTGCTCTCGTCAGAGCACGGCAAGGTCGTGGCCGACTCCAAGGGCGACATCCAGCGCGGCCTGGAGGTGATCGAATTCACCTGCGGCATCCCCCATGTGCTGAAGGGTGAATATACCGAGGGCGCGGGCCCGGGCATCGACGTCTATTCCATGCGCCAGCCGCTCGGCGTCGGCGCGGGCATCACCCCGTTCAACTTCCCGGCCATGATCCCGATGTGGATGTTCGGCGTGGCGGTCGCGGTCGGCAACGCCTTTGTCATGAAGCCTTCGGAAAAAGACCCGTCAGTTCCGGTGCGCCTGGCCGAGTTGTTCCTTGAAGCGGGCGGGCCTCCGGGGATCCTGAATGTTGTGCACGGCGACAAGGTCGCGGTCGACGCCATCCTGACCCATCCGGACATCAAGGCGGTCAGCTTCGTCGGCTCGTCCGACATCGCCCACTATGTCTATTCGACCGGCACGGCCCACTCCAAACGAGTCCAGGCCATGGGCGGCGCCAAGAACCACGGCATCGTCCTGCCCGACGCCGACATGGACCAGACGGTGAAGGACCTGATTGGCGCGGCCTACGGCTCAGCCGGCGAGCGCTGCATGGCCCTGCCGGTGGTGGTGCCGGTCGGCAAGGCCACCGCCGATGAGCTGCGCAAGCGCCTGATCGCCGAGATCGACACCCTGCGTGTCGGCGTCAGCAACGATCCGGCCGCCCACTATGGCCCCGTGGTCAGCGCCGCCCACCGCGAGAAGGTCAAGGGCCTGATCCAGCAGGGCGTCGATGAAGGCGCCGAACTGGTGGTCGACGGCCGCGAGTTCGCGCTGCAGGGCTATGAGAAGGGCTTCTTCATTGGCCCCTCGCTGTTCGACAACGTCAAGCCGCACATGGAAACCTACAAGACCGAGATCTTCGGGCCGGTTTTGCAGATCGTCCGCGCCGACACCTTCGATGAGGCCGTCGCCCTGCCGTCCAACCACCAGTACGGCAACGGCGTGGCGATCTTCACCCGCAACGGCCCGGCGGCGCGATCGTTCGCGGCCAAGGTCAATGTCGGCATGGTCGGCATCAACGTGCCGATCCCGGTGCCGGTCGCCTATCACACCTTTGGCGGCTGGAAGCGCAGCGCCTTTGGCGACACCAACCAGCACGGCATGGAGGGCGTGAAGTTCTGGACCAAGGTCAAGACCGTCACCGCCCGCTGGCCGGATGACGAACACGCGCGAGATTCGGCCTTCATCATCCCGACGATGAAATAGGGCGGACCGATGGACTTTGCGCTCAGCGAGGACCAGCGGGCGATCCAGGCGATGGCGCAGGCCTTCGCACGTGACGAGCTCGCCCCCCACTCGGCGCGCTGGGACGAGGAGAGTTTCTTCCCCGTCGAGACGCTGCGTCAGGCGGCGGGGCTAGGCTTCGGCGCCATCTATGTGGGCGAGGATGTGGGCGGCTCGGCCCTGACGCGCCAGGACGCGAGCCTGATCTTTGAGGCCCTGTCCTACGGCGATGTCTCGACCTCGGCCTTCATCTCCATTCACAACATGGCCAGCTGGATGATCGATAGGTTCGGGTCTGATGACCTGCGCCATCGCTACCTGCCCAGGCTGGCGACCATGGAGCTGATTTCCTCCTACTGCCTGACCGAGCCGGGCGCTGGCTCCGACGCCGCCTCCCTCGCCACCAGCGCGAAACTGGATGGCGACCATTACGTCCTGAACGGCTCCAAGGCCTTCATCTCCGGCGCCGGCGTGTCAGACATCTATGTCGTCATGGCCCGCACCGGCGGGCCGGGCCCCAAGGGCATATCCGCCTTCGTGGTCGAGCTGGGCGCGCCTGGCCTGTCCTTCGGCGCCAATGAGAAGAAGCTCGGCTGGAAGTCACAGCCCACGGCGCTCGTTAATTTCGACAATGTCCGCGTGCCCGCCGCCAACCGCATCGGCGATGAGGGCGCGGGCTTTTCCTTCGCCATGGCTGGCCTCGACGGCGGGCGGATCAATATCGCCTCGTGCTCGCTGGGCGGGGCGAGTTTCGCCCTGGATACGGCCCGCGCCTACCTTGGCCAGCGCAAGCAGTTCGGCAAACCGTTGCAGGACTTCCAGGCCCTGCAGTTTCGCCTGGCCGACATGGCCACCGACCTGGAGGCCGCCCGCCTGATGGTCCGCCGCGCGGCCCATGCGCTGGATAACAAGGACCCCGAGGCGACCAAGTACTGCGCCATGGCCAAGCGGTTCGCCACCGACGCCTGTTTCGCCATCACCAACGATGCTTTGCAGCTGCACGGCGGCTACGGTTACTTACGCGACTTTCCGCTGGAGCGGATCCTGCGCGAC
>CAZJBC010000176.1:0-6460 GCA_964543805.1 uncultured Brevundimonas sp. | reverse complement strand
CCTCGACCGTCTCGCCGGTCTCGACCGCATTGAACGGGCGGGGCGGCATGACGGCGGGCCGCGCCTCGGGCCGTTCGCCGCCGGCGACGCGGCGGGCCAGGGTGGAAAACTCCATCTTGGCAAGAAAATCGGCGAGTTTGGGCGCGTCGAACTCATCGACGGTCAGCTCGCTGAGCGGCTGGGGCAGGGGCGCATCGCAGGTCAGCCTGACCAGCTCACGCGACAGCCGCACCTGGTCGGCGAAATTGATCAGCGTCTCGCGGCGCTTGTCCTGTTTGATTTCGCCGGCCCGCGCCAGCAGGGTGTCCAGATCGCCATATTCGTTGATCAGCAAGGCGGCGGTCTTGATGCCGATGCCTGGCGCGCCGGGGACATTGTCGACGGAATCGCCGCACAGGGCCTGGACGTCGACGACCTTTTCCGGCGGCACGCCGAACTTTTCGAACACCTGGTCCCGCCCGATGCGGACCTGCTTCATGGTGTCCAGCATGGAGACGCGGTCGCCGACCAGCTGCATCAGGTCCTTGTCCGACGAGACGATGACCACCTCGCCGCCCAGATCGCGAACATGGCAGGCGTAGGAGGCGATGACATCGTCGGCCTCGTAGCCCGCAAGCTCGATCGACGGCACGCCGAAGGCCAGGGTCGCCTCGCGCACCAGGGGGAACTGGGGAACCAGATCCTCCGGCGCCGGCGGGCGGTGGGCCTTGTATTGATCGTACAGATCGTTGCGGAAGGTCTTTTCGGAATGGTCGAAGATCACCGCCAGGTGAGTGGGCGCATCCTCGGACGACTTCATGTCGACCAGCAGCTTCCACAGCATGTTGCAGAAACCGGACACGGCGCCGACCGGCAGGCCGTCCGACTTGCGGGTCAGCGGCGGCAGGGCGTGATAGGCGCGGAAGATGAAGCCCTAGCCGTCAACCAGATAGAGCCGGACATAGGGCCCGTCCTGGGTGGGTTCGCGAGGGATCTCGGCGAGAGTATCGGGGGCGTCGGTCATTGTGCGGGAACATAGGTCGCCAATTGGCCCGCGTCACGCGCACAGTGAGCCGTAGACTGCTTGCTCGAAGTCTGTTTCGGCCGCGCCTTCGAAGTCAAGGATAGCCCAAGGGGCGACTGCTTCGCGGCGGCGCAAAGCGCCGTCCTTGAGTTCGAAGGTCGGCCGAAAGGATGCTCCGCTAAGCGTACTATAGGCGGGTCAGGTCTTGGGGTCGCCGGTCTTCAATCTCGCGATCAACGCTTCGGCCTGCCCCGGGTCGCTCAGCCGGTGGACGGCCAGATGGGCGAAGGCCGGCTCGGCCAGCGCCGCGGAGAACTTTTTGCGGTTCGGCCCCCAGGAATCCCAGGCCCAGCGGATCGGATGTTCGCGGGTCAGCCACATGCGAGCCCGCTCGCGGTTGCCATTCCACAGCGGCTTGCGGTCAATGTCGCGCAGGACGGAGCGGGCGATCACGCGTCGCATGATCAGTCCCCGCGGATAGTCGAGCCAGATCAGATGCTGGGCGCGGCCCCAGACGAGAGGCCGCACCTGGGCATAGCCGCCTTCGGCCACCCACCCATCGTCGCTGGTGGCGGCATCGACCCGGCGAACCAGCTCGTCCGGATCATGTTCGTTCAGCCCCTGCCAGTCCGGCTGCCAGTTGATGGCGTCGAGCTCGATATGGGTCAGAGAAAGTTCGCGCGCGAGCCGCTTCGCCAGGGTCGACTTTCCCGACCCCGATGTGCCGATCACCGCAATGCGCATCATCTTCCTTGGCGCTACCGGCGGGGACTAGCCACGCCTGCTTGAGCGCGGCTAGTGTCCGCCGCCAGGCTCATAGACCCCGGGCGCGCCGTGTTTCGATTTCTTCGATCCGGCCAGCACGAAGCGGCGGTCGCAGTAGCCGCAATCGCCGACGCCGTCGGGGCCTAGCTCGATATAGACGCGCGGATGGCCCAGAGCGCCGCCGACGCCGTCGCACGCCACCCGATGGGCGGTGACGATCACCTCTTCGGCGGTGCGGCCCGGGTTGGCGCCTCCGCCGGTCAGTTCCATGCGGCGGGCGGCGCGTTCGTCGTCGTCGATTGCGGACATTTCTTCCCCGAAGGTTTCTGCAGGCTTTGCCTTGGCAAAGCGGGCGGCGAAGCCTTACCTATGCGCCCACGCGCCCGCGCGTCAATTCGCTCGTCCAACAAGGCGCACCCATGAGCCTTCCCGACTATGCCATCGAGGCCCGCGGCCTTGTCAAAACCTATGCCGCCAGCCGCAACATGGCGGCCAAGACGGCGTTGGAGGGCATCGACCTGGTCGTTCCGCGCGGCTCGATCTTTGGCCTGCTCGGCCCGAACGGGGCGGGCAAGTCGACCTTCATCAATATCCTCGCCGGCATCGTCAACAAGACGCAAGGCAAGGTCTCGATCTGGGGGCGCGACATTGACCACGAGCCGCGCAACGCCCGCGCCGCCATCGGCGTGGTGCCGCAGGAAGTCGCGGCCGACGTTTTCTTCACGCCCTATGAGTCGCTCGAGGTCCAGGCCGGACTCTACGGCGTGCCGAAGAAGGAGCGCCGCTCAGACGAACTGCTGGCCGCCCTGGGCCTGACCGAAAAGCGCAACGCCTATGTGCGCCAACTGTCGGGCGGCATGAAGCGCCGGCTGATGGTGGCCAAGGCCATGGTGCATGCCCCGCCCGTGCTGATCCTGGACGAGCCGACGGCGGGCGTCGACGTCGAGCTGCGCCGCCAGCTGTGGGAATATGTCGTCAGCCTGAACAAGCAGGGCGTGACGGTGGTGCTGACCACCCACTATCTGGAAGAGGCCGAGCAGCTGTGCGACCAGATCGCCATCATCAACCACGGCAAGGTGGTCGCCTGCGAGCCGACCGGCCAGCTGCTGCGCCGGCTGGACACCCGCACGGTGGTGATCACCCCGCAGGAGCCGCTGGCAGTGATTCCCAGCGTGGCTGGGTTTTCCGCCAAGCTTCGCAAAGACGGCTCTTTGGCCGTCGCCTACAAGACCGGCGAGAGCAGCGTCGAGGCGGTGCTGGCCGCCGTGCGCGCCGCCGGCGTTTCCATCCGCGACCTGGCCACCGAGGACCCGGACCTGGAGGATGTGTTCCTGGCCCTGACCTATGGGGCCGACGCAGAGGCAAGGTCGGCGTGACCGGCCCACGCTCAAGCAGCGCGCCAGTGGCGAGGGGCGGCGCTCAAAAATGATTCACGTTCCCACCGATCCGCGGTTCCACCTCGTCTTCGATCTGGCGGGCTGGGGCGGGGGCGCGGTGCTGGGCGTGGCGCTGTACCGCTGGCGGCTGAAGGAAGCCGTTACGCGGATCGCAAGCGCGACAGGCCCCTGGTACTTCGCGGCCCTGGGCGTGGGCGCAGTGGGCGGCGGCTGGCTGGCCGGGTCGGTCAACACCCTGCGCGGCGCCCACCCGGCCCTGTCCCACAGCATTATCGGCGCGCTGGCCGGGGCCATTGTCGCGGTTGAAATCTACAAGGCCGTGCGCGGAATCCAGGGCTCGACGGGGGTGATCTTCACCGGCTCGTTCGCCCTGGGCACGGCGGTGGGCCGTTGGGGCTGCCTGTTCGCCGGCCTGCCCGATTATACCTATGGCGTGCCGACGAGCCTGTCCTGGGGGGTTGATCTGGGCGACGGGATATCGCGCCATCCGGTGCAGATATATGAGAGTGCGACCATGGCCGCGTTCCTGGCGGTCTACCTTATCGCGCTCTCCGTCCGCGCGGAATGGGCGATGAAGCGGTCATTCTACACTTTGTGCATATTGTACGGTTTCGAGAGATTTCTGGTTGAGTTTTTGAAGCCCTACCCCAAGGTCCTGGGGCCGCTGAACCTGTTTCAGCTGATTTGCGGGGGCCTGATCGCCTATGGCGCCGTCTACTACGCTCGAGATCTCGCTCGGGAGCGCCGCAGGCCCGGCGCCTGAACGCAAGGCCGCGCCCTATGGCTTTCTCGGCCAGTCCACCAGCCTGTGCGAGACCTGCTACAGCCTGGTCCCAGCCAAGATCATCGCCGAAGACGGAAGCGTCTTTTACCAGAAGCGCTGCCCCGACCACGGCGTGCAGAAGACCCTGATCAGCGATGACCTTGCCTACTGGAAATCCCAGCGCGACTGGGTCAAGCCCGGCGACCGGCCGCTGAGGTTCCAGACCCGCACCGACCACGGCTGCCCCTTCGACTGCGGGCTTTGCCCCGATCACGAACAGCACTCGTGCCTGGCCATCGTCGAGATCAACGAGGCCTGTAACCTGTCGTGTCCGGTCTGTTTCGCCGATTCTTCGACGGCCCGGACGGGTCATCGCCCGCTGGCCGAAATCGAGGCCATGTTCGACGCCCTGGTGACGTCCGAGGGCGAGCCGGACCTGGTGCAGATCTCCGGCGGCGAGCCGACCATCCATCCGCAGTTCTTCGAGGTGCTGGATGCGGCGAGGAGGCGGCCAATCCGCCACCTGATGATCAACACCAATGGCCTGCGCATCGCCCGCGAGGCAGGGTTCGCTGAAAAGCTGAAGGCCTATGCGCCGGGCTTCGAGGTCTATCTGCAGTTCGATTCGCTTCAGCGCGACGCCCTGATGAATATCCGCGGCGCCGACCTGACCCGCATCCGCATCGAGGCGCTGGAGGCGCTGGAGGCGGCGGGGATTTCCACCACCCTGGTGGTGACGCTGAAGAAAGGCGTCAACGATGGCGAGATCGCCGACATCGTCCGCTTTGCCCTGGAGTGGGCATGCGTGCGCGGCGTCACCTTCCAGCCGATCCAGGACGCCGGCCGCAACGACGGGTTCGACCCCAAACGCCACCGCATGGTGCTGAGCGAAATCCGCCGCGGGATTGCGAAGGCCGGCGTCTTTTCGCTGGAAGACATGATCCCGCTGCCCTGCAACCCCGACCAGATCTGCATCGGCTACGGCCTGCGCCAGGGCAAGGTAGTGACCCCGATCACCGCCCTGCTGCCGCGCGAGATGCTGATCGATGCGGCGCCCAACACCGTGGCCTTCGAGGCCTATCCGCAACTGCGCGAGGGGCTGTTTAACCTGCTGTCGCTGTCGACCGCCCAGGCGGATGCCTCGGAGAAGCTGGCGTCGCTGCTCTGTTGCCTGCCGGAAGCCGCGGTGCCGAGCGCGATCGGCTATGAGCACACTTTCCGGGTCGTGATCAGCCAGTTCCTCGACCGGTTCAATTTCGACCTGGGGACGGTCAAGCGCTCTTGCGTGCACTTTGTGCAGCCGGACGGGACGATCATTCCGTTCGACACCTTCAACACCTTCTACCGCCCTGGCGCCCCGGGCGCCGCGGCCCTGGCGCGGGGCAGGAGGACGCCATGAAGTCGGGAAACCTGGTGGGCCGAAGCGCCCTGTTGTTCCTGGGCGCCTTGTTGATCGGCGCAGGCGGGATCGTCGCCGCCACGATCGGCGGATGCGGCGCGTTCTGGATGTCTCTGGGCGGCCAGAGCAGCGCCGTTTCACCGTGGCTCGTAGCCATCGCCATCGCTTTCGGCCTCGCTCCGGCCGCGGGCGGCATGATTGTGATCATCGCCGCCCTGCGCCTGGGCCGCCCGCCGGTAGACCCTGAGCGTCTGCAGCGGGGCAAGGCCAGGCTGGGCTGGACCCTTGTCTGCGTCGGCTGCTTTCTGACCTTGGCCAACGGTCTCTATATCGCCGTCTTCCAGCCCCTGAACGACGTCATGCACGCGCTTCCCATCGGCGGCGTCGCCAGCGTGGTAATGCTGGGGGCCGGCATTGTCATGGGTCTGGCGGGCCGCCGCCTGATCCGTCAGGCAGAGGGCGTCGGCCGGGAAGCGGAGTCCTTTGGCGATGAATGAAGACCAATTGCAGGAGCCCCGTCGCGTAGACCAGGGCGCCAGGCCCGCCAACCCGGTGATGATCTTTTTCGGCTGGGTCTTCGTTCTGACGGGCGTGCTGATCGCCGGTCTGGCCGGCCTGTGCACCCTGGCGATGGCGCCCTCCATGAGCCTGTCGACCCAGAGCGGCGGCTGGGTGGTGATGATGATCTTCGGCGGAACACCGTTCGCGATGGGCGCCGGCCTGGTGATCGGCGGCGTCGCCATGATCAAGGCGGGCCGAGCCCGAGCGTCGGACGAGATGGGCGAGTGAGCGGCGAAGAGCGCTCCACACGGCGGAACCCGCATGGTGGCGCTGTTTGTCGGCGCGCTTGTGCTGCTGGCCAGAGTGCTGCTGGTCGGCCTCGGCGGGCTCTGTACGCTCAGCGCCAGTGGTCAAGATGCGGCATGGACGGTAATTTGGGGCGTTCTTAGCCTCATACTTGGTTTCGGCTTGGCGGGAGTGGGCATCGTCATCTTTCGCGCCCTACGCCGCAAGAACGCTCCGCCAGCCGGGTAGCGGCCCGCACCGCTTTCCGCTAGAAGCCCGCCACTGGCCTAATGCACCCGTAGCTCAGCTGGATAGAGCGTTGCCCTCCGAAGGCAAAGGTCACACGT
>CAZJBC010000175.1:0-6460 GCA_964543805.1 uncultured Brevundimonas sp. | reverse complement strand
CGATGCCGGCGGCGATCACCGCGCCGTGCTCGTCGCCCATGAAGGCGAAACGCGCGCCGTCGGCGCCCTCGACGACGGTGGGCGGCTCGCCCTCGGTGGCGAAGGCTTTCAGGCCCGCATCGACGGTGACCAGGCCCGGCGAATTGGCGCTGACCACGCGGGCGTCGACGAACAGGCTGCGCTCGAACAAAGGCGCGCCGTCAGGCGTTAGTTCGCAGGCGGCGTACTGGTCGTCCATGAAGATGTAGGAGCCGGCCTGCAGCTCGGTGAAGACGCCCAGTTCGATGTCGATCAGGTGCGTGCCGGTGCCTGAGCCGGTGACGATCGGCGGGGCGGCGCCGGCGTCTGTCAGAGCGGCGATCATGGCCTTCAGGGTTTGAGTCTTGGCCTCAATGGCGGCGCGGCGTTCGGCGTAGGACGCGATGTGCTGTTCACGGCCGCAATAGAACTGCACGCCCTCGTAACGCAGGGATGGCGAGGCCTGGATGGTTCGGGCCAGATCCAGCGCCGCCTCCACGCTGGTTACGCCGGTGCGGTGAATGCCGGGATCGATGTCGATGAACACGCCCAGCGGCCGGGCGAGATCGGCCGTGGCCGCCAGCGCCGCGAGGTTAGCGGGATTGTCGACGACGACCGACAGGCGCTCGGTGCGGGCGTTCAGCGCGATCAGCCGTTCAATCGCAGGCGCCGAGACCACCGGCGAGGTCAGATGCAAACCCTCGATCCCGCCTTCGGCCAGGGCTTCGGCCTCGCCCAGCTTGGCGCAGCACTGGCCCACCGCGCCGGCGGCGATCTGGCGGCGCGCAATGTCCAGGCTCTTGTGGGTCTTGGCGTGCGGACGAAGGCGGACCCCGGCGGCCGCGGCGGTGGCGGCCAGGACAGTGATGTTGCGGTCGAGCGCATCCAGTTCGAGCACCAGAGCCGGGGTGTTTAGATCCTGGCGCGAGCCCTGCCGGCCGATCAGGTGGCCGTGCAGGCGGACATCGTCGGAAGGGGCGCTGGTCATATGATCGTAAACCCCTCTCGGCGCCTGTTCATTCGGCCGACTTTATCTGCAAAGATGGCCGCATCCTACCGTCCAAGAACAGCCCTTCAGGAACGCCCCATGTCGCTCACCCTCTATATGCACCCCGTCTCGACCGTCAGCCGTCCGGTCTGTTTGTTCATCGCCGAAAAGGGCCTGCCGGTGACCGAGCAGGTCGTCGACCTGATGACCGGCGAGCACATGGGTCCCGAATACGCAGCCATCAATCCCAGCAAGCAGGTGCCGGCTCTGGTCGAAGGCGATTTTCGCATGTCGGAAAGCTCGGCGATCCTGAAATATCTGGCCGCCCGGTTCGATCAGCCGGAATATCCCACCGACCTGAAAAAGCGGGCCAAGGTGGACTCGGTGATGGACTGGTTCAACACCCAGTTCTACCGCGACTTCGGTTATGGCCTGCTCTATCCGCAGCTCTTCCCGCACCACAAGCGGCCCACCGATGAAATCCATGCCGGGACCATCGCCTGGGGCAAGGACAAGACCAAGACCTGGCTGTCCGTGCTGGACAAGGACATCCTGGGCAAGAACGACTACGTGGCCAACAATACGATCTCCATCGCCGACTATTTCGGCGTCGGCCTGCTGACCGCGGGCGAGATCGTCGGCTGCACCTTTGACGGCTATCCCAATGTCCAGCGCTGGATCGGCAACATGAAAAAGCTGAAGAGCTGGGACAAGGTAAACGCTGTTATGTATGGCTATGCGGGCTCCATGGCCGGCAAGGAATTCGAGAGGGTGTGATGGAAATCCGCGGCCTGCACCACAACGCCTACCGCTGCCGCGACTCCGAGGAGACCCGGAAATTCTATGAAGATTTCCTGGGCCTGCCGCTGGTCAACGCCTTTGAGATCAAGGTCACCAAGACCGGGCGCGACGCCCACGTGCTGCACTCGTTCTACGCCATGAAGGACGGCTCGTGCCTGGCGTTCTTCGAGGCGCCGGAACAGCCGTTCGAATTCAAGACCCAGCACGATTTTGACCTGCACATTGCGCTGGAAATCCCGCACGGCGATTTGCTGCCCTGGATGGAAAAGGGCCGTGCGGCGGGGCTGGAGGTGCGCGGCGTCGCTGACCACGAAATGATCGATTCCATCTATTTCCGCGATCCCAACGGCTATGTCATCGAGCTGACCGGCAAGCGGGACGGGCACGATGACCTGATGGATCCGGCGAAGAACCGCGCCCGCGACCATTTGGGCAAGTGGCAGATCGACAAACAGGCCCGAAGCTGAACCGAACGAGACAACCATCACCGAGGGGAATACCTGTGGAAGACAAGACGATCGAAACTTCGCGCCGAGGCGTTCTGGGCGCGGCGACCCTAGGCGGGCTGATGCTGGCCGCCTTTGCCGGCAAGGCCAGCGCCGAGGACTGGACGCCGGCTGAGCAGGCAAACGTCAAGCTGGTCAACGACTTCCTGGCCGCCGCCGCGCCCAAGGATATGGGACCGCAGCTGGCCTTTCTGGCCGACGACGTCAGCTACCGGATGACCGAGAACAGCCCCGTGGACAGGGGCCACGACGCCATGGTCGCCCGGCTGAAGAGTTACGTCGACAACGCAACGGCGGTGGAACTGAAGGTGCTGTCGACCTTCGCAGCCGGCCCTATCGTCATCAACCACCGGATCGACAAGTTCACCTCGCCGACCAACCCCCTACTGTTCGAAGGCGTCGGGGTCTTCTTCATCCAGCGCGGCAAGATCAAGGAATGGACCGACTACACTATCAAGGTGGGGTGAGGCGTGCTGGGCGGCCCTACTGCGCACGCCCCCGCGCCTGCACGGCGAGGCGGTTCTGCTCGACCTGTTCGGGCGTAATCTTGTCATTGTGGGCTAACGAAACCCGGTGCTCGTAGGCGAGCGCTTCGCCGAACGGCAGGGCGAAGCCTTCATCGATCATGGTCTTGTAGGTGCGCAGCATGGACAGCGGGATGGTGGCCATCTCGTGCGCCAGTTTCAGCGCCGCCGGCATCAGCTCTTCCGGCTGGACCACGCGGTTGACCAGGCCCCAGGCGAGCGCCGTTTGCGCGTCGATGAAGTTGCCGGTCAGGGACATTTCCTTGGCGCGATAGATGCCGATGACCCGCGACAGCTTTTGCGACAGACCCCAGCCGGGGGTGATGCCGACGCGGGCGTGGGTGTCGGCGAAGCGGGCGTTGGTCGAGGCGATCAGCACGTCGCAGGCGAGCGCCAGCTCGAACCCGCCGGTGATGGCCACGCCGTTGATGGCGCCGATCACCGGCTTGCCGCACTGCAGGATGGCCAGGACCGGATTGTCATCCGGCGTGGTGGCGTTGGCGGCGCCCAGGCCCTCGGTTCCCAGCTCCTTCAGATCAAGTCCGGCGGTAAAAGCCCGCTCGCCGGCGCCGGTCAGCACCACGGCGCGCACGTCGTCATCGTCGCGCAGCCCCTTGAACATGGCGTCCAGCGCGACGCGCAGTTGACGCGACATGGCGTTCATCGCCTCGGGACGGTTGATGGTGACGGTGGCGACGCCACCCGTCTTGTCGATCAAAAGCATTCAGGCTCCCTTCATCTTGCGCCCGTGATGCTCATGGCGGATCGGCGTTGGGAAGCAAGCAAAGTTTACCGCGCCACCCCCCGAATGGGGGGGCCGTCCGTGTCGCCGGCGGCGTAGTCTGGCGATCGCACGAACCTTTGACGAACCCACCAAGGCAACGGAAGTCACAAACAGGACCTATGCTTAGACATCTCATGCGCTGGCGTTATTTCGCGATCGCAATCCTGGTCTGCTGCGCCGCCGGCGCCCCGCCGGCCCTGGCCCAGACCCTCAGCCTCTCCCAGGTGTCGGACGCCGCCCAGGCGGGGAACCTGCCCGTCCTGCGCCAGGCGCTGAACGATCCTGCCCTGCTGTCTTCGCTGCAGGCCATCGACGGCCAGGCCGCGGTCGATCTGGAAATGTCGATCGGCGCCGCGTTGGAACAGGCGGGCGAAAAGGCCCTGGCGGTCCAGGCCTATGACAAGGCGGTGGCCGGCATCGCCCTGCTGCACGACGGCCACGACGACCTGGCCCAGGTGGATGTGCTGCGCAAGACCGCCGCCCTGCGCCGCGACCTGGGCGACCTGACGGGCGCCGTGACCGATATCGACAAGGCTTTCGCCATCGCCACGGCGGACAAGCATCCGTCCCTGCGCGAGGTGCGGGGCGAATACGACAATCTGCGGATGGCCTTCGCCAGCGCCAATCCGGGCGCCGTCCTGCCTGAACCCTACACGCCGCGCGGCGGGGTCAGCTCTGGCTACGACATCGTCGAACTCTTTTACGCCACCCACCGCCTGCCGACCGGCGCCAGCGAGCCCGGCCGCTTCTACGGCGGCGAGCGCGGGCCCATGGTCTACGGCAAGGCCTATGTCAGCGTGCCCCGCGACCGGCCGGCCGGCAGCCTGCCCAAGCCCAGCATCTGGAAGGCCGAGTTCCGTCCCGATCCTGACCGCCACATCATCCTGACCGACATCAAGCAATCCTCGTCCCGCGAAGCCTTCTTCAGCGACCTGCAGGGCCGCATCGGCGCCTCGAAGGAAAAAGAGGTGTTCATCTTCATCCACGGCTTCAACACCAGCTTTGAGCAGGCGGCCGAAGGCACGGCCCAGCTGGCCGCGGACCTGGCTATCGACGGTGCGCCGATCCTGTATTCCTGGCCCTCCAAGGCCAGTCTTCTGGCCTATGGGGCCGACGAGAAGGAAGCCCTGGTCGACAGCCAGATCGCCGACCTGGCGGCCTTCATGAGCAGCGTGGCCAAATCATCGGGCGCCACGCGGGTGCATCTGGTGGCCCACTCGATGGGCAACCGGTTCCTGCTGAAAGCCCTGGTCAAGCTGGCCGAACTTCCCGCCGACCAGCGGCCGCAGTTCGACGAGATCGTGCTGGCCTCGCCCGACGTCGGCGTCGATGACTTCACCGGCGTGTGGCCGCAGGTCCGCGGCCTTGGCCAGCGCTATACGCTCTACGCCTCGACCCGCGACAAGGCCCTGATGGTCAGCGGCCAGATCCATGACATGCAGCGCATCGGCGATGCGCACCGTATCGTCACCGCCGCCGGCTTGCAGACGGTCGAGACGACGGCGGCGAGCAGCGGCCTGCTCGGCCACAGCGACTTTGCCGGCAATGCGCTGGACGATTTTCGGGCCCTGATGTGGTACAGCCTGGCGCCGGCCAACCGCTGCGTGCTGCAGACAGCCAACGCCGGCGGCTCGCTCTACTGGGTGTTCGCCGGGCCTGGATCCTGTCCTGAAAGCGAGTTCCGCGAGGCGGTGTCCCTGGCCCGCACCGAAGGCTCGCCCGCCAGCGCCCTGAGCCGTGTGCAGGCGATGATCTCCGACCTTGGCCGATCTCAGGGCCAGTCGCCGGACCTGCTCCTCTTGCAGGGCGTCCAGCAGTTGCTGATCTCGTTCCAGTCGGTGCTGCAATCGACCACAGCGCCCGCCGCGGCGCCGGTCGGCTAGCCGCGCGCCTCGCCCACCAGCACGAAGGGCGCCCAGTAGCGGGGCTCGGCGAACCGCGGCTCGGCCTTGACCTTGCGGATGGCGCCTTGCAGGGCCGTGGCGCGATTGGCGCCGTCCCGGTCGAGATTCTGGAACATGGCGACCATCAGGGCGCGGGTCGACTGATCGTCCACGGACCAGTGCGAAACCATCAGCGACTTGGCGCCGGCGTAGAAAAAGCCCCGCGCCAGGCCCGACAGGCCGTCGGCGCCGAGACTGCCGTCGGCCCGGGCGGTGTTGCAGGCCGACAGCACGACAAAGGTCGCCTGGATGTCCAGCGCCGCCGCTTCCGAAGCGGTGAGCAGACCGTCGTCGAGGGCGGTGGCCCTGCCTTCGGCCGGCGGCGTCAGAACGATGCCCGGCTCGCCGCGCGCCCCGCCCTCGCCGCCCATCAGGGCGTGAGACGCAAAATGCAGGATCGCGGCGTGCTTAAGTTCCGGGCTGGTCTTGACCAGGGTCTCGGTGAACTGATCGCCGGTGCGCACAAAGGCGCCGCGCTTTTGAAACAGATCCGCCAGAGCGCCGATCTCGGCCGAGGCGCCCGGCAGGGGCGATAGCGCCCGCAGCTTGTCCGGATCGGCCAGCTGGCCGGCGAAATAGGCGACCCAGCTGGCTGCGTTGCGGCTGCCGGCGGCGTCTCCGTCTAGAGTAGGACCCCCCAGTCCCGCATAGGCCACCGTCGGCCTTTCCCGGGCTTTTGGCGCGGAAACCGGTCCCTTGCAGCCCGTGTGCGGCCGGGCGGCGGTCAGGCAGCGCAAGGACCGAAGCGACGAGATCGCCGGCAGGGTCGCAAGGGCGTAGCGGTCGATCAGCCAGGTCGTCCTGGCCAGGGCCGCCGGGTCCGTGTCGGCGCCTTGCGGCGGCCCGGCGACCAGCACCGAGAAGGGCAGAGACTGCAGGGCGCCGGTGGTGGCGAT
>CAZJBC010000174.1:0-6470 GCA_964543805.1 uncultured Brevundimonas sp. | reverse complement strand
CGAGAACGAGCGCCAGGTGATCGACGTGCTGGAGCTGAACATCGGCTACGGCCAGGGCCACCTGTTCGGCCAGCCCAGGGCAATCCGTGAGGCGGTGCTGGCCGAGGCCGACCCGCCCAGCGCCTTCGTGAACCAGACCCTGAAACGCCGGGCCTGGGGCGGGCGGTAGGCCGTCGGGACTTGACCGCGGGCCTGGCATGGCCATGACTATCGGCATGACAAAATCTCCTTCCTTCGACGGCGGCTGCGCGTGCGGCGCGGTGCGATACCGCGCCAAGGCCGGGCCGATGTATGTGCATGCCTGCCACTGTCGCTGGTGCCAGCGCGAAAGCGGATCGGCCTTTGCCCTGAACGCCCTGATCGAGACCAGCAATATCGAGCTGACGGCCGGCGAGACCGAGGCGGTGGCGACGCCGACGGCCAGCGGGCGCGGCCAGGAGGTGCTTCGCTGCCCCGACTGCAAGGTCGCGGTCTGGAGCCACTACGGCGGCTTCAAGCAGATGGCCTTTCTGCGCGTCGGCACGCTGGACAATCCCGACGCCATGCCGCCGGACATCCACATCTGGGCCAGCAGCAAGCAGCCGTGGGTGCGGCTGCCGGACGAGGCGTTGGCGGTGGAAGAATACTACAAGGCCGCCGAGGTATGGCCCGAGGCCTCGCTGGCCCGCAGGAAGGCGCTGTTCAGCTGATTGACGGACAGGCCGCGGAGCCTTAGCCCCGGATCATGCAACCCATCTCCGGCCTCTCGCGCATCGCTGACCGTTACGACGTCGTTCTCTGCGACGTGTGGGGCGTGATTCACAATGGCCGAGAGAGTTTTCCCGCCGCCTGCGACGCCCTGGCGGTGTTCCAGGTTGAGCGGGGGCCGGTGGTGTTGATCTCCAATGCGCCCAGGCCCTCGGCGGCGGTGCATGACCAGCTGCGCATGCTCGGGGTGCCGGACGCGGCCTGGTCGGGGTTTGTCACCTCGGGCGATGCGACGCGGGCCCTGCTGGCGGCGCGAGCGCCGGGTCCGGTGTGGAAGCTGGGGCCTGATCGCGACGATCCGCTCTATGCGGGACTGGATCTGGAATTTTCGGACCTGGATGAAGCGGCCTTTATCTGCTGCACCGGCCCGTTCGATGATGTGACCGAAACACCGGAGGACTACCGCGAACGATTCGAGTTGGCGGCGGCGCGCAGGCTGGCCTTTATCTGCGCCAATCCCGACCGGGTCGTGCAGCGGGGCGACCAGTTGATCTATTGCGCCGGCGCCCTGGCGGACCTGTATGCGCGGCTGGGCGGCGAGGTGCTGATGGCCGGAAAGCCCTATGCGGCGACTTATGAGCGGGCCTTGTTCGAAGCCGAGATGCTGGCCGGCCAGCCGATCGACCGCTCGCGGGTCCTGTGCATCGGCGATGGCATCGAGACCGACGTCAAGGGCGCCAACGGCCAGGGGCTGGACTGCCTCTATATCGCCAGCGGCATTCACGCGGCCGAGGGCGATCCTGAACAATTGCTGGCCGCAGCCGGCGCCCATGCGGCCTGGAGCCTTGCGGGTCTGGTCTGGTGAGGCTTAAAGGCAGGCGCGATTGGGCGGCGAAAGGCAGGCGGACATGAGCAAGCAGGGCAAGTTCTTCGAGGACCTTTCCATCGGCGAGAGCGCCCAGATGACCTTTCCGGTCACCGAGGCCGTGATCGAGAAGTTCGCCGAGGTCTCAGGCGACGACAATCCCGTCCACCTGGACGAGGCCTTCGCCAAAACCACCCAGTTTGGAACCCGCATCGCCCACGGCATGCTGTCGGCGGGGTTCATCTCGGCCCTGGTCGGCACCAAACTGCCCGGCTACGGCTCGATCTATCTGTCCCAGACCCTGCGCTTTCGCCGGCCGGTAAAGATCGGCGACGAGGTGGTGGTCACCGCGACGGTCACCGCGCTCGATGCTGATAAAGGCCGGGCGACCATCGAGACCGTCTGCAGCGTCGGCGGCAAGACCGTGGTCGAAGGCGAGGCGCTGATCATGCCGCCGCGGCGGGGGGCGTAAAGGCCTTGCGCATCGTCCACGGCTGGGAGGGCCTGGCGCCCGCCGACCGGGGCGCGAGCGTCGCGCTGGGCAATTTCGACGGCGTCCATCTGGGTCACCGCCAGGTCATAGCCGCGGCCGGCGCGGTCGCCCGTGAGCGCGGGGCGCCGTTCGGGGTGATCAGTTTCGAGCCGCATCCGAGACGCTTCTTCCAGCCGGACGCCGAGCCGTTCCGCCTGATGACGCCGCACCAGCTGGCCCGGGCGTTGGGCGATCTTGGGGCCGATATTCTCTATATCCTGCCGTTCGACGAGCACATGGCGGCAATGAGCGACGAGGCCTTTGCACGGGACGTGCTGGCCCGCGGACTGGGCGTCGTTCATGTGGCGGCCGGCTTTGACATCACCTTCGGCAAGGGGCGCAGCGGCGATCCCCTGGCGTTGAAGCAGTATGGCGCCGCGTTCGGCTTTACGGTGTCGATCACCGATCCAGTGGGGGACGAGGCGGCGGACAAGTTCTCGTCCTCGGCGGTGCGTCAGGCCCTGGCCGAGGGCCGGCCCGAGCGGGCTGCCGAAATCCTGGGCCGGCCTTTCGCCATCGAGGGGATCGTGCAGCGCGGCAAGCAGCTGGGCCGCGAGCTGGGCTTTCCGACCGCGAACATTCCGCTGGCCGACTATGTGATCCCAAGGCTCGGCATCTACGCCACGCGCACGGTTCTGCCCGATGGACGGCGCGTTGCCGGGGTGGCGAGCCTGGGCCGCAATCCGACTACGGGCCTGGTCGACCCCAGGCTGGAGGTCTGGCTGTTCGATTTCGACGAGGATCTCTACGGCCAGAGCCTGGAAACCGAACTGGTCGCCTGGCTGCGGCCTGAGGAAAAGTTCGACAGTCTGGAAGCCCTGACGGCGCAAGTCATGGCCGATGCGCAGGCCGCCAGAGCAGTCCTGCGCGGCTAAAGCCTATTTCGAAATCCGCAGGTTCTGGATCGATCCGGCGATGGCGGCGAAGGTGGAGTCCAGGTTCGAGCCGTTCGACGTCACGTCGTAATAGTTATCCGAACTGGTGGCGCAGGCGGTGAGCAGCGCCTTGGACGCCGTGGTGACCCCAACGCCGATCGTATAGATCTGGATGTTCTGCGCCTTGATGTTGCCGCACAGAGATTCGGCGGTTGTACCCGTCGGCGGGACCATGCGTGCGTCCATGTTGTCGGGCGCGTTATTGATGTTGGTCGTGCCCAGCCGGTTCTGCCAGACATAGCCATAACCTTCGTAGAGGCTGTTGTTGGAGTTGCCGTTGCTGACCGTACCGAAGGTGTTCTCGCCGTCGGTCATCAGGACGATGATCTTGGTGACGTGCGGCGCGCCATAGGCAGAGCCGTCGGCGAAGGGGGCATTGGGCGAAATCGTGTGCCAGCCCCACATCAGACCCAGCGGAATGTTGGTGTCGCCGGTGGCGACCATGCCGTTGATTTCGTTGTGCAGGGCGGTGAAGTCGGTGGTCAGGCGGATGAGCGGAGCCATGACGCAGCCGGCGTTCGGACCATAGGAATAGCCCAGGCCGGAGATGTTGCCCGAGGCCTTGATGTTGCCGCTGGTGTATTTCGGCGAATAGCCCTGGCGCACCGACCAGGTGCCGCTGGCGCTGACGTCGTTGGTATAGTCGTTGTAGTAGGCGCTGTTGGTGTCCGGCTCGTCCGGCCAGAAATAGGGGATGAACAGCGTGTTGACGTCGCTGGAGGTCGGGGCGGTGTCGCGAATGTCGTAGGGCGCAACGCGGGCCTCAACGCAGCCGTCCCAGGTCTTGCCCATGCTTTTGAGCATGGCGAAGCGGTCGATCCGCGCCGAGGCGCTGGAGGCGTTGGTGAAGATGTCATTGTTCCAGGCAAGGGCCCGGGCGCGGCCGTCCAGCCAGGTCGGCAGGTTGGTCATCGAGAACGTCAAGGTGTTGTAGGTGGACATGCTCAGCGCCGCATTGACCTTCACCGACACCGAGAACGGCACGATGGCGATCTTGACCGGATTGGCGATCGTCGAGTTGGCCGTCGCGGTCTGCATGGTGGTGACGAAGTTGTTCGCCGCGGTGATCAGGTTGCTGATCTTCGAGCCCTGCATCGATCCGGTGTTGTCGAGCACCAGCGCGATTTCGAGCTGGTTCATGCCGCGAACGACTTCAGACTTGGCGTGAATGGGGATCGGTCCGCCCAGCAGCATGTTGGAGACGAGCGGCGTGACCGTGCCCGTCGCCGTGGCTGAGACCGTCGTGCCGGTCAGGGTGAAGGTGACATTGGCGATGTGACCGTTGGCGTCGGGCGTAAAGCCGCTGATCGGCGTGCCGGTCGGCAGCAGGCCGGCGAAAGCTGCATCGCCGATGGCGTCGATCTGGGCCGAGGTGGTCGCAGTCGAGCGGGCCGCGATCAGGGCCGCATCGTCCAGAGCATTCTGGATCAGCGTCTGCTTCATTGAGGCGTTGCCGTAGTCGACCACGCCCAAAGAGGCGACGGCGACGACGGGCGCAGCGATGCCGAACCAGATGGCGACGCTTCCGCGCGCGTCGGCGGCCAGGCGTGCAAACACGCTCCGGATCTTGCCGATATTGCGCTTGAAGGTGACGTCCATTGTCTTTTTCGCCCTCCATGGCCGAGGTTTATGGAAGGCTTGTATCCTTGATGCGGTAAACAATTCGGTCAGCGCTCACGGTTAACCAAGGGCTACCGGACGGCGCGCAATTCCGGTCATTTGGAAATCCGAAGGTTGCTGATGTCCTCGGCGATGGCGGCAAACGCGTCCTTCAACGCCGTGCCGTCGGCGGGCAGATAGACGTGGGCCGCATCCGTGGCGCAGTCGGCGATCAGGGCCTGGGCCGCCGGCGTGGTGATGACGTCGAAGCCGACCGTATAGACGATCACGCCTGCCGTTTTCATGTTGGTGCACAGGGTCTCGGCCTGCAGGTAGGAATTGCCGTTGGGGGCGTTGCAGTTGATGTGATCGGTGGTCGCGCCGCTGCCGGTGGTCGAATCCTTGCTGATCACGCCATTGCAGTAGGTGCTGTTGTACTCGCCGTCGGTCATCAGCACGACGACCTTGATCAGCTTGTCCGTACCATAGGCCGCCGGCTGGCTGCCCGAAGGCCACAGATAGCCGAAGTTCGGCGAGACCATGTACCAGCCCCAGCCGACGCCGATGTGTCCGCCGGTCGAGCCGCCCGCCGCCATGGCGTTGATACTGGCCTTCAGCGCGGTCTTGTCGCTGGACAGCGGCATGATTAGTCCGGCCACACAGCCGTTGGTGGGGGCGGCGTAGTTGCGGCCCAGCGGCGCCACGATGGGGGATGCGTCCGTAAAGGCGTTCACGCCGGTGCGTTCGCTGACGCAGTTGGTGATGGCGAAGGTCTTGGACTGGCCGCTGGTGTTGTTGAACTTGTAGTTGGTGCAGCCGGGGGTGGTGCAGGTGCCGGCGCTGATCGAGCCGCGCACCTGGTTGGCGTAGGCGCCGACATTGACCCCCATGTTGTAGGGCACGACCGCGATCTTGGTGTAGAACGGCGTCTGCACGTCCTGGACGACGATATCGACCAGGTTCGACGCCGCGTCCTTGAGGTCCTGGATGCGCTGGCCGGCCATGGAACCGGTGTTGTCGAGCACCAGAGCAACTTCGATATTGTTGGATGAACGCGTCACCTCGGTGCTCGAATGCAGGGTGATGGTCGGGGCCAGATAGACGCCCGCCAGCAGCGGCGTGACCGTGGCCACGGCGGTGGCGGTGACCTTGGTGCCGGTCAGGGTGAAGGTGACATTTGAAATCCGCCCCGACGAATTGGGCGCCAGGCCCTGCAGAACCGTCGGTGTCGGCAGCTCGGAGGTGAAGGCGGCGTCGCCCACCGCGTCGATTGCATCGCTGGTGGTTGCGGTTGAGCGCGCGGCGATCAGGGCCGAGGCGTCGAGGGCCTCCTGCATGGTCTGCTTGGCCATGGAGGCGCGGGAAAAGTCGACGGCGAAGAAGGACAGGATGGCGACGACCGGGAAGGCCAGGCCGAACATGATCGCCACCCCGCCGCGCTCGCTGCGGGCAAGGCGCCGGGCGGTGCGCGCCAGGCGGGCGATGAGAGGAAGGTGACGGCTGCCCCGCGCCATCGGAAGGGTCGCTCCTGGATTGGTCCTGCCATACGCCTTAGCTTGGCGCGGTAAACGGAAGGCCCCCCAAGCGCGGTAAATGCGTGGAAAGGATATTCAGTCCGGGCGGCGCCTGCGGAAGGCCAGAGCCAGGTCGCGCAACATGGCGCCGGTCAGGCTCCAGGGCTCGACGCAATAGCGGGTGAATAGTCGGCCAGGATCAGCGGTCAGGCGGAACAGCCACTCGATCCCCATCCGCCCCATCCAGCGCGGCGCGGCCTTTTGCACGCCGGCCTCATAGTCGAAGGCGGCGCCGACGGTGAAGATGGCGCAGGCCGGCAGGCCGCTGTGGTTGCGGG
>CAZJBC010000173.1:0-6526 GCA_964543805.1 uncultured Brevundimonas sp. | reverse complement strand
GGCGTAGGCGGCCTGGAACGACAGGGCCAGGTTGAGCAATATGAAGGGGTAAGGGTCCCACCGGAAGATCCAGCCGGTGATGTTCACAACGATCCAGAAAAGCAGGAACGTCGACTGGATAATAATGAACCGCCACGAGCCCATGGTGGAGGCCACAGCGTCGGCGATCTTCTGACCGACGGTGGGCTGTGTCCCATCGCCAGGTGCGTGTCTGGCCCGGGCGGCGGCGCGCAGGGCCCTCAACTCGTCCAGCAGTTTGCGCTCGGCTTCGCCCAGACCGCGTTTCAGGCTTTTGGCTTCGGCCATGTCAGGCTCCTTGTCAGAAGAGGCCGGCGACCAGGTTGATGGTCAGGGCCAGGATGAAGGAATTGAAGGTGAAGGACAGTACGCAATGCAGGGTGCCCAGACGGCGCAACCCCTTGGAACAAAAAGCGATATCGGCGGTCTGGGAGGCGACGCCGATGACCAGGGAAAAGTGCAGGAAGTCCCAGTAGTCGGGCTCTCCGCCGCCCGGAAACTTCAGGCCGCCGCGAATGCCATCGCCAGCGGCCCCGTCCGGCGCATAGAACTCATGGGCATAGTGCAGGGCAAAGACGATCTGCACCATGAACCATGAGGCCGCCACGGTGATGAAGGCCAGGCCGATGTGAATGAATTTTTCCAGGCCCTCGGCGTGTTTGGCCAGGCTCAGTTCCGCCGCGACAGCCGCGATGCTGGCGATGGCCGCGCAGATCACCAGGCCCAGGATGAAACCGCGGCCGACATCCTGGCTGACGGCGGTGGCGGCGATATGTCTGGGCTCCTTGCCCGACATGGCGATCATGACCGCGATGGCGTAGACGAGGCAGGTTGCATCCCAGCCGATGATCGCCGAGGTCGCCGAGTGCAGGTGGGCCAGATAATAGACTGACGGCCCGACGATCAGGCCCACGACCAGGGCGACGGCCAGGCGCGGCCGCGCGGCCAGGGGCGCAAGCACCCAGTGGCCCTTGCGGCGCCGTGGCCCTTCGTGGCTTTTCGCCTTGTCCATCCGCCCTCCCGTCGCGGGCCTACGATTGGGCAGAATCGGTCAGAAGGCAAAGGCGGCGTTAGGGCGCCTGGGCGGCCACGATCCGAAAGCGGCTCGATAGCATCACCGCATCACCGCCCGCCGCCACGGCGCCCGTGCGGACCAGGTGTATCATGTGGGCCAGCACCGACTGGGCGGCGGCCGGATGCAGACGCTTGTCCACGGCGGCGTACATCACCGGCACCATCTCGCCGATGGTGCTCATGCCGCGCGCCAGTAGGGTCAGGATCTGCTGCTCGCGCTCCAGCCGGTGGGCCTTGTAGGCGGCGATGAAGGGCGCCGGCTGGGTGATCGGCGGACCGTGGGTCGGCCACAGGGTCGAAAAGTTTAGCGCCGCGACCTTGTCCAGGCTGGCGTAGTAGTCGCCCATCTCGCCGTCGGGTGGCACGATCACCGTCGTCGACCAGCCCATGATGTGATCGCCCGAGAACAGGGCGTTCTCCTCGCGCAGGCCGTAGCAGATATGGTTCGAGGTATGACCCGGCGTTGGGATTGCGTCGAAGGTCCACCCCGGCCCGGCCACGGTTCCGCCGCCACACAGGTTTTCGTCGGCGACAAAGCCCAGGTCGTGTTCGTCCTCGACCTTGACCAGCACAGCCGCAGGAACGTGGGCCAGCGGGCAGCCGTAGGTCACCGCGCCGGTCGCATCCTGCAGCGGCCTGGCCAGGGGCGAGTGGTCGGCGTGATTGTGGGTGACCAGGATGGCCCGCACCGTCTCGCCCTCGACCGCATTCAGGATCGCTTCCAGATGCTCGGGCAGGTCGGGGCCGGGATCGATGACGGCCACCTCGCCCCGGCCGATGATGTAGGTTCCGGTGCCGGTGAAGGTGAAGGGCCCCGGATTGCGGGCGATGACCCGGCGGATCAGGGGGCTGACCTGATCGGGCTCGCCGTAGGCGAATTCAAAGTCGCGGACAAAGGGGATCATCGGGCGCCCATCTTGCGATGAACGGCTCTGGACCTGGCTTTGAGGCTCAGACGCATGACCGACACCCTGTTTTTTGTCTCAAAACGGCTGCAACGGGCAGTGGCGGCGGTGATCTGTCTCATGCTGGCGCAGACGGTCCTGATTGTGGCGGCCCACGCGCCGCAGACGGCGCCGACCTCGGTGACGGTTCCCATCCGCCCCTAACCCAGCAACGGGCGAAGATCGTATCCCGCCCCCGCGCCCAGCCGCACCAGTTCGTCGGCCGAGCGCAGCCCGCCCAGGGCTTGGCCCAGGGCCCAGGTGTTGATCGAGCGCGTGCCCGTGCGGCAATAGGCCAGCACCGGCCCGTTCGCCTGTTCGATGGCTTCGCGCATGGCCTCGGCCTGGCCGCGGGTCGGCCCGCCCGAGACCGGAATCCACACATAGGAAAGGCCGGCGGTCTCGGCCGCCTCGGCGATATCGGCCCCCGGCGTCTGGTCCGGCGCCTCGCCGTCGGGGCGGTTGTTGACGATCAGCACGAAGCCGGCCTCGGCGGCGCGGGGGATATCGCCCGTCTCAATCTGCCAGGCGACCGAGAAGTCGTCCGTCACCTTGCGAAATTCGGTCATCTACAAGCCTCCGTGGGCGCACGCTGCGTTGACAACATCCAGCACGAATGGGAGCTTCGCAAGCCTGCCCCGCATCGCGGGCGCGGGAGGGAGCCATCGGGATCGGTATGCTGCGCTTTATTCTCCGCCGCCTGCTCGTCGCCATCCCCACGCTGTTCGTCATCATCACCCTGTCGTTCTTCATGATGCACGCCGCTCCGGGCAACCCCTATGATGTTCACCGCAAATTGCCGCCCGAGATCGAGGCCAACGTCAAGAAGGAGTACGGCCTCGATAAGCCGCTGATCGTTCAGTACGGCAATTATCTGGGCGGCATTCTGCACGGCGACTTTGGGCCATCGTTGCGCAACCGCGGCAAGACGGCGATCGACATCGTCAAGGCAGGCGTGCCGACCAGCACCAAGATCGGGCTGATCTCGCTCATCCTGTCGATGGTCATCGGAGTCGGCCTCGGCATCGCCGCGGCGCTGCGGCAGAACAAGCTGACCGACTATCTGGCTTCGGGCGTGGCGATCCTGGGGATCTGCATTCCCACCTTCGTTGTCGGGCCGATGCTGGTCTTCGCCTTCGCCTCCAAGCTGGGCTGGCTACCGGTGGCCGGGGTGCAGTCGGGTCTGAAAGGCTACATCCTGCCGATCGTCGTGCTGACGATTCCCGGGCTGGCTGGATTCACCCGGCTGACGCGGGCAGGCATGATCGAGGTCATGCGCTCCAATTTCGTGCGCACGGCACGGGCCAAGGGCATTTCGGAGTTCCAGATCGTGGTCCGTCACGCGCTGAAGCCGGCCTTGCTGCCGATGATCGGCTTCTTCGGCCCGGCGGTGGCGGGCATCGTGACCGGATCGCTGGTCGTGGAAAAGCTGTTCCGCCTGCCCGGCATCGGCAAGCAGTTCTACACCGCCGCGATCCAGCGCGACTATACCCTGGTGATGGCGGTGGTCATCCTGTACGCGGCGCTGATCATCATCTTCAACCTGATCGGCGACCTGATTCAGGCCCTGGTGGATCCTCGGGTGAGGTTCACATGAGCGTTCCCGGGCTGACCTCAACCCGTTCGGCCAAGGGCCTGGCGGCTCTCGAACGCGCGTCTCAGGGCCGCAGCCTGTGGGATGACGCCGGCCGGCGACTGATGCGCAACAAGGCCGCTGTGGTCAGCATGGTGGTCCTGGCGATCATCTTCCTGGCGGCGCTGATCGGCCCGTTCCTGTTGCCCTACAAGTTCGAGGTCATCACCAAGACCGATGTGCTGGCGGCGCCTCTGGTTCACGGCCACCTGCTGGGCGCCGACTCGCTGGGTCGCGACCTGTTCGCCCGCATCCTGACGGGCCTTCGGGTGTCGCTGGCGGTAGGCGTGGTGGCCACCGCCGTCGCGCTGGTCATCGGCATTCTGTGGGGCGCCATCGCCGGCTATTTCGGCGGAATGGTCGACGAGGTGATGATGCGCATCGTCGATGTGCTCTACTCGCTGCCGTTTATCTTCTTCGTCATCATCCTGACGGTGACATTCGGCCGGAACATCCTGCTGATCTTCGTCGCCATCGGCGCGGTCTCGTGGCTGACCATGTCGCGTATCGTGCGCGCCCAGACCATGTCGCTGAAGCAGATGGAGTTCGTCGAAGCCTCTCGCGCCATCGGCCTGGGACGCCTGCAGATCATCCTGCGGCACATCGTGCCGAACCTTTTGGGGCCCGTGGTCGTCTATGTCACCCTGACCGTTCCCGATGTCATCCTGACCGAAGCCTTCCTGTCGTTCATCGGCATGGGCGTCCAGGAGCCGATGACTTCGCTGGGTGTGCTGATCAATTCGGGTACGAGTTATATGGAACTGGCGCCCGGCCTGCTGATCTTCCCGTGTCTGGTGATGGCGGTGACGCTGCTCGCCCTCAACCTGATCGGGGACGGCCTGCGCGACGCCCTCGACCCCAAGGATCGCTGATGCGGCGCGCGGCGATCATCGTGGCCGGCCTGGCCCTGCTGCTGGTTGCGGGCTGCAACCAAAAGGGCGTGCGCGCGCCCTGCCCGGACAACAAGGTGTGCCTGGAGGCCGGCAACGGCACCGACCCCTCGTCGCTCGACCCCCACAAGATCACCGGCACCTGGGAAGACCGCATCGTCGGCGACATGTTCGTGGGCCTGACCCAGGTGGACGCTCAGGGTCAGACCATTCCTGGCATGGCGACCAGCTGGGAGACCTCGCCTGACGGCCTGACCTGGACGTTCCACCTGCGCGAGGCCAAGTGGTCGGACGGCACGGCGGTGACGGCCGATGATTTTGTTTTCGCCCTGCGCCGGATCATGAATCCGGCGACGGCGTCGGAATACGCCTACCTGCTGGATTTCATCAAGAACGCCCAGCCGATCAACGACGGCAAGGCCTCGCCCGAAAGCCTGGGCGCCAAGGCGCTCGATCCCCGCACCCTGCAGATCACGCTGGAACACCCGACGCCCTATCTGCCGGAACTGGCGCACCACCAGACCATGTACCCCCTGCCCCAGCACGTGGTCGAAAAATTTGGCATCCACTGGAGCGATCCGGGCAATATCGTCGTCAACGGCCCCTACAAGGTCACGTCCTGGACGTTGGGGGACAAGATCGTCGCCGAAAAGAACCCGCTCTACTGGGACGCCGCCAAGGTCTGCGTCGACCGGGTAACCTATTACGCCGCCCAGGACGCCGTGGCGGCTGAACGCCAGGTCAAGACCGGCGAGTTCGATATGGACGGGGCCATTCCAGGCAACCGGATTCCGTTCCTGCGCCGACCCGGGAACATGCCGGACTATGTGCACATGCACACCTTCCTCGGCGTCTCCTATGTGTTCTTCAACGGCTCCAATCCCAAGTTCAAGGACAAGCGCGTGCGCCAGGCGCTAAGCATGGCCATCGACCGTGACTTCCTGACCCACGACGTGCTGATGGGCGGCGGCGGCATCACCGCCTACACCTTCGTCCCCCCCGGCGTGGCCAACTACACCCCCGCCGCCTTGCCCGAGTGGGCGAGCTGGCCGATGGCGCGGCGGCAAGCGGAAGCCAAACGGCTTCTGGCGGCGGCCGGCTTTGGCCCGGACCATCCCCTGGTCTTCGAGATGAAGCAGAACGGGCTGGAGCCCACCGCCTTCCTATCCTCGGTCCAGGCCGACTGGCGGCAGATCGGCGTCAAGGCGACCCTGGCCACGGCCGAGTCCCAGGTCGCCTACCAGTATTTCCGCATGAAGGATTTCGAGATGGGCGACGGAGGCTGGATCGCCGACTTCAACGACGCCGTCAGCTTCCTGGGCCTCATGCAGTCCAAGAACGGTGAGATGAACTACGGCGGCTATAACAATCCACAGTACGACGCGCTGCTGGACGCGGCCGACCATGAGCCGGATGCGAAGAAGCGGGGCGATGAGCTGCGCCAGGCCGAGGCCATCATGCTGGACGATGCGCCGGTCATCCCGGTCTATTTCCTGGTCAACTCGAACCTGGTCAGCCCCAAGATCACGGGCTTTGCCGACAACATCGTCGACCAGCACCGCACGCAGTACCTCTGCTTCAAGAAGTAGCTAGATCGTCGGCAGCTTGTAGTCCTTGTAGGCCATCCGGATCACCTTCTTGTCGAGCTTGCCGGTAGCGCCGAGCGGGATTTCCTCGACGAACAGCACATCGTCCGGCATCCACCACTTGGCGATCTTGCCTTCCAGGTGGGCCAGGAACTCTTCCTTCGTGGCCTCATGGCCGGGCTTCAGCTTGACCAGCAGCAGGGGGCGCTCGTCCCACTTGGGGTGCGGGGCGCCGATGACGCAGGCCAGCAGCGCCTTTTCGTGGCCCGAGGCGATGTTCTCGATCTCGATGGAGCTGATCCATTCGCCGCCGGACTTGATGACGTCCTTGGAGCGGTCGGTGATGGTGACGAAGCCGTCGGAATCGAGGGTGGCCATGTC
>CAZJBC010000172.1:0-6599 GCA_964543805.1 uncultured Brevundimonas sp. | reverse complement strand
CGCTGGCGTTGGCGCCGATCTGGCAGCGGCGGCCGATGGCGACGCCTGGACCAATCACTGCGCCAGCCTGGATCACGGTCCCCGCACCGACGCTGGCGCCCTGACCGATCACAACGCCCGGGGCCAGAATAACCCCGTCCTCGATCCTGGCGGAGGGATGAATGGCGGCAGTCCCGGCCTCATGCAAAATGGGCGCATGCAAGGCCCGCGCAATCTGACCCCAGGCCGCATGCGGGGACTCGCTGATGATCGCCGCACAGCCTGACGGAGCCTCCTGGGCGTCGGCAGCTGAGACCAGAACCGCAGCGGCGCGGGTCTGGCGCAGTTCGCCCAGTCGCCGCCGGTCCGACAGGAACGACAACGAGCGATCATCAGCCAGGACGAGCGGCGAGGCCTGGGCGATCCGGCGTGCTTCATCGCCCACCTTGACGCGCGCACCCGTCAGCCGGGCGACGTCAGCCAGGGTGAGGGGCGAATGAAGGGCGAAGAAGCGTGGGTCAGGCATGCCCGCCGCGCCCCTTCAGATCGTCTTGGGGTTCGATCACCGCGCCGGGGCGCGAGCCGGACCGGCCGGCGTCCGGGCGGCAGGCGCGCGAGCGGGCGTTGTTGCTGCGGGCGCCGGCGTCGCCGCCGGAGCCGCCGCAGGCGCACCGCCGGCAGCCGCGCCTTGCTGTTGCTGTGGCGGCGGCGCCAGGTCGAACTGCAGTGTGGTCATTTTCTGATCCAGCAGCGTGACCACAGACGGGGTGATATCCATTGCCGGGTTCGGCACAAGCAGGGTGTCACCGTCGATCAGCAACGAGCAATTGTGCGTTTCATAGACGTTTTGCATGAAGCTCGAGGTCGCCTGAAGCACCTGGGCGATGGCGCCGTCCTTGGTGCGTTGAAGCTGATCGTTGCGCATGGCGCTGAGGTTCTGGAAATCGGCGACCTTCTGTTGATAGGCGGCGATCCCGGCAGCGTTGGCGTCCTGGCCCGTGGCGTTGACCTGAGCCAGCAGATCGCGCTGATTGGCGGCCAGGGTCGCGGCGATCTGGTTGATCTCCGAATTCACCTGGGCCGAGATCTGTGTGTAACGCTGCTGGGCGTATTGGCCGACCTTGGAATTGGCCACTAGATCGCCCTGCGAGAAGGTGCACATGCCCGGAATGGCCGGGCCTTGCTTTACCAGCGGCGGCGGTGGCGCGCCGGCGGCCGGCTGTTGCGCGAAAGCGCTCGGCGCCAAGGCGAACAGGATCGCCGCAGTCATCAGGGAGGTTTGGATTTTCATGATCAGAAGCTCGATCTTGTGCGGAATTGGAAGGTTTGGGTTCGGTCGTAAGGCTGTTTAGCCCAGACGGTTGAAAGGTCGAACTGAATCGGGCCCAGCGGCGACTTCCATCCAATCGACAATCCGGACGATCCGCGAAGGGCGAAATCGTCCTTGATGGCCGGGTTAGGCGTGCAGATCGGCGGGGTGTTGCCGGTGCACTTGATCTTGTCGCGCGGATCAACGCCGCCCAGCGTGCCGAAATCGGTGAACAGGGTGGCGTCGATCCCGAACTGTTGCGGCAGGAACGTCGGAACGGTCAGCTCGAAGGTGCCAAGACCATAGATCTTGCCGCCGAGCGAGCTGTTGAAGGTCGTGTCGCGCGGACCCAGGCCGGCCGTCTCGAAACCGCGGAACGGGTGGGTTTGCCCGCCGCCCACGAAGAATCGGTCGCTGATGCGCAGGTCCTTGCCCGCAAAGGCGTCGACATAGCCAGCCGAGCCCCGCGCGGTGAAGATGAAATCCTTGTTGAATCCGTGATACCAGTTGGCCTGGATTTCGGTGCGGATGTAGTCGGTGTCGCCGCCGATACCCGCCAGGTCCTGGCTGATGCTGCCGTTGTAACCAGCGGTCGGACGCACCGGATCATTGGTTCGGTTTAGGAACCAGGTCGCGCCCACAGACGACGTCAGCTTGGTGCCCAGCTGCGAACAGATCGCCGTGTCGGTCAGGTTACAGGTCAGGGCGGTAACCGACAGGGTATCGCCGCGCAACGCATAGCGCAGGTTCAGCGTCGAATTCTGGCTGAGCGGGAAGCCGACCCGCAGCTGTCCGCCGGTCTGGGTGGTCGTGTAGTTGGCTTCCTTCGAGAAGTCATAGCGGAACGAGTAAAGGTCAAAACCAGCCGACAGGTCCCGGCCAAGCCACTTGGGCTCGGTGAAGGAGATATTGACGGTCCGCTGGAACGATCCGGTTCGGATCTGAGCGCTGAGATCTTCGCCGCGGCCGCCAAAGTTATGCTGCGAGATGCTGAAATCGATGACCAGCTGGTCCACGGAACTATAGCCGGCGGTCAGGGCCAGTTCGCCGGTGGGTTGCTCGGTTACGCCGACGCGCAAGACGGCCCGGTCCGGCGCCGAACCCTGCAGGCGATCGATCTTCTGATCGCTGAAGAACCGCAGGCCGCGGATGTTGTTCAGCGACCTGTCGACCAGCGCCTGGTCGAAGGCGTCGCCCTCCACCAGTTCCATTTCGCGACGGACACCCTTGTCCAGCGTGGTGGTGTTGCCGACTATGTCGATGCGCTCGACATAGACTTTCGGCCCTTCGGTCATCTTGAAATTGACGTCGACGGTGCCGTCGGGATTGGCGTTGTATTGCGGAATGACATCGACGAACGCAAAGCCGGCGCGGCCGGCCGCGTAGACCAGACCGTCCTGGGTGTTCTGGATAGCCTGCTGCGAGAAGATCTGGCCCTTCTTCAGCACGGCCTGGGCCATCAGCTGAAGGGGCCGGCTGTCGAGCCGGTTCAGTTCGGTGCTGACCGTCACCTTGCCCAGGTGATACTGGCGGCCCTCATCCAGCGTGAAGGTTAGCACAAACGCGTTCCGGTTCAGCCGTAGTTCGGCGACCGAAGAGGCGACCTTGAAGTCGAAATAGCCGTGGTTGAGGTAATAATCCCGCAGCTTGCTTTCGTCGTAATCGACACGGTCGGGGTCGTAGTTGGCGTTATTGGCGAAGAACTTCCACCAGATGGTCGGTTCGGTGACGATGACGTTGCGCAGATCGCGGTCGGGGAACACATGGTTGCCCAGAAAATTGACGTCCAGGATGCCGCTGCGCGGGCCCTCGTCGATCTCGAAAATGACATCGACGCGCTTTTGGTCGAGCTCAACATATTTCGGCGTAACGGTCGCCGAGATGCGGCCCTCACGGCGATACAGTTCGATCAGCCGCTGGACGTCCTGTTCCACCCGGGCGACCGTGAAGATGCCCCGCGGCGCGACCTGCACTTCGTCGAGCAGCTTGTCTTCCGTCAGGGCCTTTTCGCCCTCGAACACGACGCGGTTGATGATCGGGTTTTCCTCGACATCCACGATCATGTCGGCGCCCTGGATGGAGATCTTCACATCCGCGAACAGATTTGTGGCGAACAGAGCCTGGATAGCCTGGCTGATCTGTTCGTCGGTGACACGCGTGCCCACCTGAATGGGCATGTAGTTGATGACGGTGCTTTACTCGATCCGTTCATTGCCATGAACGATGATGCGGGTCACCAGATTGCCCGCTCCGGGCTGAGCCGGGGCGTTGGCCGGCTGCGTGGCGGGCAGTTGCGCAAAGGCGATGGCGGGCACAGCTAAGGCCGTGGAAGCCAGCAACACGGCAAGCAGCGGTCGGACAGAAGGTTTGTCTGGTCTGGGCGTCATCAATCTTGCCGTCGGCGGAAGGCGGGCGCTCACGAGAACAATCCGCCGAGGAATTTGAACGCCTGCAGACTCTGCAAATCGTTCCAGGTGGCGAACAACATCAATCCCGCCACCAGCGCAAGCCCCACCCTGTAACTTGCCGCCTGAATTCCGGCCGCGACCGGGCGCCTGGCGACGGCTTCATAGGCGTAAAACATCAAATGACCGCCATCCAGGATAGGGATCGGCAGTAGATTTACAAAGCCCAGGCCGATCGAAATGGTCGCGGCAAGCTGCGTAAACATCAGCGCGCCGTTCTTGATCATGTCGCCAAAGCTGGGCGAATTGGCGATGACATCCCGGGCCATGGAGCCGGACACGTTGGCCATGCCCACCACGCTGCCGAATTGGTCGCCGTTCTCGCGCCCCCTGAAGATGCGGCCGATATAGGTCAGGGTCATGCCGATCCGGTCGCGCACGGTCTTGACCGCTTCGACCACGGCCGGGCCAGGGGCCAGGCGCTCGCCGTAAACGGCGTCAGGCGAAGACTCGACGCCCAACTGGCCCAGGTGGCCGACGGCGCCGGTCAGCTTGTCCTTGTCCGTAACCCGCTGCGGGGTGGCCTTCAGAACCAGCGGCGCACCGTTGCGCTCGATATTGAAGGTGATCTGATCGCCTGCCCGCAGGGATACATACATCTGAAAATCGCGGAAATCGCTGATCGGGTGTCCATCGACCTGCTTGATGACGTCTCCCGGCTGGAACCCGGCGGCGGCGGCAGGGCGACCGGGCAGCACCGCGCCGATGATGGGCCGCGTGCGCTCCAGGGTCAGGGTCGAGAACATGATCGTCAGGATGACGATGGCGAGGAGGAAATTCGCCAGAGGACCGGCCGCTGCGATGATCGCCCTTTGCCATAGCGGCTTGAAATGAACGTAGCGGCTGACGGCCTCTGGTCCGTGGGCGGCGACGATCTGGTCGCGTAGATATTCCAGGTCCTCGCCGTCCGGCAGGCTGGCATCGTTGGTGTCGCCGGCGAAACGGACAAATCCGCCGAGGGGAATCCAGCCAATACCCCACTGAACGCCCGACTTGTCCGTAAAGCTGGCGATGGCCCTGCCAAAACCTATTTGAAACTGATCAACCGCCACGCCGAAGGATTTGGCCGCCAGAAAATGGCCCAGCTCGTGGATAGTGACGAGCAACGTCAGGATCGCCAGAAACGGGATCACATAAAGCGGGGCGAGGCGGATAATATCGAGCATTGCGACGCTTCTCTTGCCTCTAAAGACGCTCGAAATGAGGCAGGACCTCGGCGGCTATCCGGCGGGCCTGGGCATCCACGTTTCGCGCCGTTTCCAGAGCCCCCTCCGAAGAGCCGTCTATTTCGCCTGTTTTGCCAATACGATCAAGGGTTTCAGAAACAATTGACGCGATATCCAGAAAGCCGATCCGGCGGTCGAGAAATGCCTTCACCGCCACCTCATTGGCCGCATTCAGCGCGGCTGGCGCATTTCCGCCACGCACCAGGGCGGCCCGCGCCAGTTCGATAGCGGGGAATCGTCCCAGGTCCGGCGCCTCGAAGGTGAGCGATCCAATTTTGGCAAGATCAAGAGTCGGCGCCGGCCAGCTCAAGCGGTCAGGCCAGGCGAAGGCGCAGGCGATGGGCGCGCGCATGTCGGGCGGGCCGAGCTGCGCCAAAGTCGAACCGTCCTTGTACTCTACCAGGCTGTGGATCACCGACTGGGGATGAACCAGGACCTCGATCCGTTCGGCCGGCATGGCGAACAGATAGGCCGCCTCGATCATCTCCAGGCCCTTGTTCATCATTGTCGCCGAGTCGACCGAGATCTTGGCGCCCATGGACCAGTTGGGATGGGCGATGGCCTGCTCTGGGCTTGCGGCGGCCATTTGAGCCTGGGTCCAGGTGCGGAACGGCCCGCCCGACGCGGTCAGGATCAGGCGTTGCACCCAGGCGGAACGTTCAGGCTGCAGCACCTGGAAAATGGCCGAGTGTTCCGAATCAACCGGGATCACCTTGCCGCCCGCCTTGCGGACCGCCTCCAGCAAAGCCGGACCCGCGCAGACCAGAGCTTCCTTGTTGGCCAGGGCGATGACCGCGCCCTCGTAAGCTGCGGCGAGCGTCGGCTCGAGCCCGGCTGCGCCGACGATCGCCGACATCACCCAGTCGGCGCCTGAACGGGCGGCTTCGACAACCGCGCTCTGGCCGGCGGCGGTTTCAATGCCGGAGCCCGCCAGGCGGTCCTTCAGTTCCTGATGCTGCGATTCGTCCGCCACCACGGCCAGCGAAGGCCTCCACCGGCGAGCCTGCTGGGCCAGACGCTCGACATTGCGGCCGGCCACCAGAGCCGTAACCTCGATATCTGCCTCGCCCGAAGCCTCGGCGTGGGTCATCAGGTCCAGGGTCGAGACGCCGATCGACCCGGTAGATCCCAGAACCGCGACGCGCCGCCTCATGCGAACCACCCGCGAATGGCCAGGCGGCACAGCCCAACGGCGATGGCCGCGAACATCAAGCCGTCAACGCGATCCAGAAGTCCGCCATGGCCGGGAATAAGATCGCCCGAATCCTTCACCCCGAACCGCCGCTTGAGCACCGATTCCCAAAGGTCGCCAGCCATGGTCGCCGCGCCGCCGAAGAAGCCGATCAGGGCCGACTCCGTAAAGGTGACGCCCATGGAAGGCAAAAGGGCGGCGACGCCGATTCCGGTCGCGGTGGCCAGCACAAGCCCGCCCACAAATCCCGCCCAGGTCTTGTTCGGCGAAATACGGGGCCACAACTTGGGCCCGCCCACCAGGCGGCCGGTGGCGTAGGCTCCGATGTCGGCCGCCCAGGTCACCGCGAACAGCACCAGCGTCCAGGCGACGCCGGACGTCAGCGGCCAGTCGAACCCTTCCCGCGGCAGGGTAAACTTTTCGGAACC
>CAZJBC010000171.1:5561-6633 GCA_964543805.1 uncultured Brevundimonas sp. | reverse complement strand
GCGGATGATCTCCACCAGCTTCATCACCGGCACCGGGTTCATGAAGTGCAGGCCGATGAACCGCTCGGGCCGGTCGGTGGTCGAGGCCAGGCGGGTGATCGAGATCGATGAGGTGTTGGAGGCCAGCAGGGCCTGGTCGTTGATGTGCGGGGCCAGCTGCTTGAAGATCTGTTTCTTGATGACCTCGTCTTCAGTCGCCGCCTCGATCAGCAGGTCGGCAGTCTTGAAGTCGGCCATGTCCTCGGCGGGCGTTATGCGTTTCAGCCCCGCATCCATGGCGTCCTGAGTGATGATGCCGCGCACGACCTGGCGGGTCATGTTGGCGCGGGTGGCGCGCACGCCGGCCTCGATCCGCTCGGCCGACAGGTCGTTGAGCAGAACCTCGTAGCCGGCCAGGGCGCAGACGTGGGCGATGCCCATGCCCATCTGGCCTGCCCCGATTACCCCGACGGTCTTGATCTCAGCCATGGACCTCACGCGCGCTCGCCAGGGAACAGGCTTGAATGTCTAGCACGAACAGGGCCGGGCATGAAAAGGTCTTTGCTGCGTTGCGGCGCTAGTTTTGTTGCGGCGCCACAACCGTTGTCGGGGGCGGGGCTGGGAATCCGGTCGGGAACCGCAGGCCCCCGGCCGGCGGGCGCTTGTACTGCAGAATCTGTTGCAGGATCTCGTCGCGATAGTCCTGGTCCATCGAGGCGCCGGCCAGGTACTGTAGCCGCATGTCGCTGTCGTGGTTGATCTTGGCGTCCTTCAACCAGTCGGCCAGGCCCACCTTGTCCACCGCATAGGTCGCCCACAGCGAGGCCGCCGTCGGGAAACCGGCTTCGGACAGGGACTGGCGCATCTGGGCGTAGGCCGGCGTGGCCAGCCTGGCCTCGGCGCCGGCGATGTCGACGGTGAGCGGCTCCTTGTGACCGATCAGGGTCAGGTCATAGCCGCCGCCATTGACGTAGTTGGGGAAGATTTCGGCGTAGGGGAATGCCGCCATGAAGCTGGCGATCTCGCTCTTCACGGTGGCGAAGTCGCTTTCGTAGATCGGAATCCACTGGGTCACCACGCCGCCCGGATTGAG
>CAZJBC010000171.1:0-5551 GCA_964543805.1 uncultured Brevundimonas sp. | reverse complement strand
GCAGCATCTCGAAATAGTCCTTGGAATACAGGCTCGCCAGACCTTTGACGAACGGGTGGATGGGGTCGGTCGAGATGATGTCGAAGTGCTCTTTCGTCGTCAGCACATAATGTCGTGCGTCGTCATAGACGATGTGGGTGCGCGGATCGTTCTTCACATAGTGGTTGTATTCGCCAAACCAGCGGGTCGAGGCGGGGGGGATCTTCGGCTCGATATCGCAGATGGTGATCTTGGTGATGGTCGGATAGGTGACGAAGTCGCCCGCCGTGATGCCGGCGCCAAAGCCGACCACCAGCACCGTTTTGGGCGCCGCCGCGGTCAGGATCGGCACATAGCCCAGCTGGCGCTCCAGCCCCATGTCCTGGGGCAGGTTCGAGGCCTCGACCTTGCCGGCCACGTGAAACTGGATGCTGCCCGGATCGGCCAGCCAGGTGGTGTAGGCGATCGAGCTGTTCATGCCCTCCTCGGCGTCGAGCACCTTGAACTGGCCCAGGAAGGCGGCGGTGCGCCGGCCATAGGCGATCAGCTCGGGCGGCACCGGCTTGAGCGAGGGGATGAACTGCATCGACACCAGCACCGCGCAGGCCACGGCGGCCCAGCCGCGGATCATCCGGTCTGCGGAGAAGGCGGCGACGGCGAAGGCGGCGACCAGCGCCAGGACGCCGATGACCGCGAGGACAGCGAAGACGGCAGGATGGCCCGCCACGATCTTGTCGGCAAAGCGCAGCAGGGCGATCAGGCCCAGGACCAGGGCGGCCAGGAGCGTCAGGATCTGCCGCAGGCCGTTCGCAGCCGAGCCGGAGCTTTCCGCCGGCTCGGCCAGCACCGTGGGCGAAAAGGCGGCGAAGGCGGCCAGGATCGAGGTGGCCACCAGAATGCGCTCGCCGGCGTAGGTGCCGACGGTCGGAATGATGATCAGGCTGACCAGTAGGGCGCCGAAGATCGCCCCCAGGGTGTTGGCGGCATAGACCCCGCCCACCGTCTTGCCGGCGTCGATCGCCGTCGAGCGCATGGCGGCGAAGGCCAGCGGCACCGAGGCGCCCCAGCACAAGGTGGCCGGCAGAATGCCCCACAGCACGCGCACGAAGTCGCTCTGCGCGGTGACCATGAAGGTGGTGTAGGGCAGGGGGTTCATCGGCCAGTAGGGCAGGGCCGATGAGAACTGATAGGCCGTCCAGGCCAGGCCGATGGCCGCCAGAACCTGGCACCAGCCCAGCATGACGCGCCCGCCGTACCGGCGGCCCAGCGAGGATCCCGCCGCGGCGCCGAGGCCCAGGCCGATCAGGAACACCGCCAGGATGATCGAAAAGACATAGACCGTGCCGCCCAGCATTGGCCCGAGAATCCGCGCCCAGATGACCTGAGCGCCCATGGAGGCGCCGCCGGACAGGGCGATGGAGAGCAGCACGCCCCAGCGGGCCACGCCGGGCGGGGCCGGATCGGGGGCCAGGGGCCGCTCGTAGGCGGCTTCCTCGGTGGTCTCGGCATTGACCCGGGCCGGGACGATCGAGGCCAGATAGAAGGACAGGGCCGCGACCACGGCGTTGACGCTCGCCTCCGCCAGGGTGGCGATATAGATGTCGTAGTTCTTCAGCAGCCAGAACCCGGCCCACAGGGTGCCGATGACAGCGCCGGCGATATTGACGCCATAGAACAGGCCCCACCAGGAGGCGCCGCGGCGGCTGGATTCGGCCCAGCGGGCTATGGCCGGCAGGGACGCGCCCATCAGCATGGTCGGCGGCAACAGCACGATGGCGCAGAACACCGCGCGCAGGGCCATCCCTAAGAAGCCGGAATTGGGTCCGACCACATAGACCTTGTCGATCACCGGAATCAGGATCAGCAGGAACAGGCCCAGGGCGCCGATGCCGACCTCGATGAAGGCGTAGAGCTTGAGCGGGTGGATGGCGGACCAGCGGTTGGCCATATAACGCGGCAACAGCCACGAGCCCAGGCAAAGCCCGCCCATATAGGTGGCCAGCAGCACGCCCAGCGAGATGGCGTTGGAGCCGATCGTCAGCTGCAGCATCTGGTACCAGACGATTTCGTAGACCAGGGCCGAGACGCCCGAGCCCGCGAACAGCAAAAGAAGCCAGGGAAGGACCCGCGACGGATCGCCGGCCGCGCTGGGGGTTGCGGCCGAATCCGTCATGTTTTTACTTTCCCGCCTTTTTGAGCGCCGCCATTAAGTCCGGCACCGCATTCTTGTAGTCAGCCACCAAGCCGTAGTCCGCCACCGCGAAGATCGGCGCGTCAGGATCCTTGTTGATCGCCACGATGACCTTGGAGTCCTTCATGCCGGCCAGGTGCTGGATGGCGCCCGAGATGCCGATGGCGATGTAGAGGTCCGGCGCCACGACCTTGCCGGTCTGGCCGACCTGGTAGTCGTTGGGCGCATAGCCCGCGTCCACCGCCGCGCGGGACGCGCCGACGGCGCCGCCCAAAAGGTCGGCGAGCGGTTCGATCACCTTGGTGAATTCCTCGGCCGATCCCATGGCCCGTCCGCCCGAGACGACGATCTTGGCCGCGCCCAGTTCGGGGCGGTCGGACTTGACGATCTCTTCGGAGATGAATTTCGAGCCCTTGGCCCCGGGACCGGCGTCGATCTTTTCGATCTTGGCCGAGCCGCTCATCTCCGCCGGCTTGAAGGCGGTCGGTCGCACCGTGATGACCTTTTTCGCATCTGAAGACTTCACGGTCTCCAGGGCGTTGCCGGCATAGATCGGCCGGGTGAAGGTGCTGGCGTCCACCACATCGATGACGTCGGTGATCGGCGCCGCGTCCAGGCCCGCGGCGATCCGGGGCGCGATGTTCTTGCCCTGGCTGGTCGAGGGGATGACGATGGCGTCGTATTTCGCGGCCAGCGGAACCACCAGGGCCTCAAAGGCCTCGGCCAGGCCATGACCCAGGGCGTCGGAATCGGCGACCAGCACGGTCTTGACGCCGGCGACCTTGGCGGCCGAAGCCGCGGCGGCGTCGACGCCCTTGCCGGCGACCAGAATGTCCACATCGCCCAGCTTTGCGGCGGCGGTGACGGTTTTCAGGGTGTCTTCACGTAACGCTTTGCCGTCGTGATCGGCGATGACGAGGACGGCCATTTACAGAACCCCCGCGGTCTTGAGGTTGGCGACCAGATCATCGGCGGTTTCGACCTTGATGCCTCCGGCGCGCTTCGGCGGCTCGGTGACCTTCAGCACCGTCAGGCGCGGCGCTGTATCGACGCCATAGTCGGCGACGGGCTTGACCACCAGGTCCTTCTTCTTGGCCTTCATGATGTTGGGCAGCGAGGCATAGCGCGGCTCATTGAGGCGCAGGTCGGCGGTGATCACCGCCGGCAGGGTCACTTCCAGCGTCTGCAGGCCGCCATCGACCTCGCGGGTGACCTTGGCGACGCCGCCGGAAATCTCGACCTTCGAGGCGAAGGTCGCCTGCGGCCAGCCCAGCAGGGCGGCCAGCATCTGGCCGACAGCGTTGTTGTCGCCGTCGATCGCCTGTTTGCCCATCAGGATCAGGCCGGGCTGCTCTTCGCCCGCCACCGCCTTGAGCAGCTTGGCTACCGCCAGCGGCTCCAGGTCCGTGTCCGACTGGATAAGCAGGCCGCGGTCGCCGCCCATGGCCAGGGCCGTGCGGATCGTCTCCTGGGCCTGGGCAGGCCCGATCGAAACCACGACGATTTCCGTTGCGATGCCCTTTTCCTTCAGGCGCACCGCTTCTTCCACCGCGATCTCGCAGAACGGGTTCATGGCCATCTTCACATTGGCTAGGTCAACGCCTGTCTGGTCGGGTTTGACCCGCGCCTTGACGTTGGAATCGATCACCCGTTTGACCGGGACAAGCACCTTCATGGGGCCACCGTATCCTTAAGCTTGAGAATCCGAATTTCCGGGGTGTAACACCGCACCGCCCCCGAAAAAGCGCGGCAAACTAGGCAAGGTCAGGCGGCGATGTCAACGCGGCAGGGTGGCGCCATGCGCGCCGCCGCCTTGCCCCCGCCCGAAAGGGCCGTAAAAGGACGCTCATGGCGCGCTTTCTGCTGACCCGTATTACGCTGCTTTTCATGGTGCTGCTGGCCCTCGGCCTGAGCGGCGTGCTGGCCTATCAGCTGCTGTACGTTGGTCCGGCCAAGGCGTGCGAGGCCTCGGGCCGCTGGTGGGCCGGCCGCTGGCGCGCCTGCGCCACGCCGGTTGATCTTTTGAAGATGCCGATCCCCAAGCTGGATCCGGCGCCCGCTCCGGCGCCGAAAAAATCTTGAACGGCTCGGTCCGCATAACCCCGCCCGGCCGCCCCTTGCGCGGCGCCCTGACCCTGCCCGGCTCCAAGTCGATCACCAACCGCGCCCTGCTGATCGCCGCCCTGGCCAGGGGAACCAGCCGGCTGACCGGGGCGCTGAAGAGCGACGACACCCGCTATATGGCGCAGGCGCTTAGGGCCATGGGCGTGGCCATTGATGAGCCGGATGCGACGAGCTTTGTCGTGACCGGGACGGGTGGGCTGACGCGTCCCGATCGCGAACTTTTCCTCGGCAACGCCGGCACCGCCACGCGATTCCTTACCGCCGCCGTGACCTTGGCCCATGGCGCGGTGGTGATCGACGGCGACGAGCACATGCGCAAACGGCCGATCGCGCCTCTAATCGACGCCCTCAACGCACTGGGCGTCGAGGCCTCGGCGCCCACCGGGTGCCCGCCGATCATCGTGGTCGGAGCGGGCGGCCTGGCCGGCGGCAGGGTCGAGGTGGATGCGCGCCTGTCCAGCCAGTACGTCTCGGCCCTGCTGATGGCGGCAGCCATGGCCCACGCCCCGGTCGAGATCGCCCTCAAGGGTCCCGATATCGGGTCCCGCGGTTATGTCGACCTGACGCTGGCCGCCATGCGCATCTTCGGCGCCAGGATTGAACCTCTGGGCAACCATGCGGCCTGGCGGGTCGAGCCGTCGGGCTACCAGCCCCGCGATCTGGACATCGAGCCGGACGCCTCGGCGGCGACCTATCCATGGGCCTGGGCGGCGATAACCGGCGGGGCGGTCGACCTGGGTCTGGCGCCCGACGCCTTTACCCAGCCGGACGCCCGCGCCCACGCAGACATCGCTGCTTTTCCCAATATGCCGGCCGTCATCGAAGGCTCCCAGATGCAGGACGCCGTCCCGACCCTGGCGGTGCTGTCGGCCTACAACCAAACGCGCGTGCGCTTCACCGGCATTTCTGGCCTGAGGGTCAAGGAGTGCGACCGCATCAGCGCCCTGACCGAGGGCCTGAACCGCATCCAGCCGGGTCTGGCCCGGGAGGAGGGCGATGAGCTGATTGTCACGGGCGACCCTTCGTTGCGCGGCAAGACGGTGGCCGCCCGCATCGACCCGCGCGCCGACCACCGCATCGCCATGGGCTTCGCCATCGCCGGGCTGGTTACGGGCGGCATCGAGATCGAGGACCCGGGCTGCGTGGCCAAGACCTGGCCGGAATACTGGGATGCGCTGAAGGGGTTGGGCGTGGAGATGGCGTTCGCCCCGTAACTCCTCCCCCGTTTACGGGGGAGGACCGCCGAAGGCGCGGAGG
>CAZJBC010000170.1:0-6663 GCA_964543805.1 uncultured Brevundimonas sp. | reverse complement strand
CAAGAAGTTCATGGTCTATGCCTCGGACTTCAGCCACCAGTTCCATGACGCCAAGGGTTTTGGATGGGACGTGGGCCAGCCGATCTTTGACTGGGCCCGGTTCCTGACGCGGAAGGACGACGAGATCGCCCGGCTGTCGGGCATCTACACCACCAACCTGGCCAAGGCGGGCGCCGACCTGATCCACGGCTACGCCCAGTTTATCGACGCGCACACGCTGAAGGTCTCAGGGCCCGACGGCTCGCGGACGATCACGGCCGACAAGGCGCTGATCGCCACCGGCGGCCACGTCCACCGGCCGGACGTCGAAGGCATCGAACACGCCATCACCTCGGACGAGGCCTTTCACCTAAAGTCCTTGCCCAAATCCATCCTGATCGCCGGCGGCGGCTATATCGCTGTGGAATTTGCCGGCATCTTCGCGGGCCTGGGCGTTGAGACCACCCTGGTCTATCGCGGCGACAACATCCTGCGCGGCTTTGACGATGACGTGCGCGTGCAACTGGCCGCCGAGATGGAAAAGCGCGGCATCCGCATCATGCTGGGCGCCGCGCACAGCAAGATCGAAAAGACCGACACGGGCCTGGTCAGTCATTTCGGCGATACGGTCGCCCCATGTTCGACCGAGGTGGTGATGTTCGCCACGGGGCGGCGCGCCTCGACCGGCGGGCTCAATCTTCCGGCCGCGGGGGTCAAGGTCAACGCTGACGGCACCGTGGTGGTCGACAAATTCTCGCAGACCTCGGCCGACAATATCTGGGCGATCGGCGATGTGACAGGCCGCATCAACCTGACCCCGGTGGCGATCCGCGAGGCCGTGGCCTTTGCCGAGACGGTCTATCACGATCGCCCAACCGCCTTTGACCACGACAACGTTCCGACGGCGGTGTTTTCACAGCCCCCCGTGGGCACGGTCGGCCTGTCCGAAGCCGACGCCCGCCACCGGTTGCGCCACGTCGACATCTACCGCGCCAAGTTCCGCGCCCTGAAGGTGACCTTCACCGGTGGCAATGAGCAGACCCTCATGAAACTGGTGGTCGATCAGAAGACCCAGAAGGTCGTCGGGGTTCACATCGTCGGCGCCGACGCGCCCGAGATGATCCAGCTGGCCGCCATCGCTGTGAAGATGGGCGCGACCAAGGCCCAGTGGGACGATACCTGCGCTCTGCATCCCACCTCGGCCGAGGAGCTGGTGACCATGCGTGAGAAATATGTGCCGAACGAGGTGGCGGGGTAGGGCATGACGATCGCCCTCGCTCTCGCCATGATCGCGGTCGTCCTGGCAGGCGTGATCGTCACTTTTGGCGCCTCATACGGAATTGCCCGTTTTTTCGTTACGGGATGGGCGGCATTTTTCATGGCCGTGGTGATGATCGGCTTCGGTGGGGTTGTATGGTTCTGCACCTTTCTAAGCGCATATGCCCTGACCCAGGCTCGATTGGGTGAATCCCAAGCTCGCACGGCTTTCGGTTCTGTTGCCCTGGACGCCCTGGCGGCGGCTGCGCTGGCCATGGCGTTCGGGGGGTGGCTGTTTGTGCGATGGCAAAAGATCGAGAGCGCGCGGCGCGCCGCCACGGCCTTCGAGTGATGAAGCCCGTTGCGGCTGGAGCCTCGCGGCTGCTCTCCATCCAGTATCTGCGCGCCTTCGCGGCCCTGATGGTGGTGGCTTACCACGCCATGCGGTGGACAAAGCCCTCGTTCGATATCGGCGCGGCCGGAGTGGATGTGTTCTTCATCATCTCGGGTTTCATCCTGTGGACCATCTACAGCGAGCGGCCAAGGGGGCCGCTGGCGTTTCTGGACCATCGCTGGCGCCGGGTGGCGCCGCTTTACTGGATCCTGACGCTGATCGTCGCCGCCATTGCCTGGCGCTGGCCGCCGCTGATCTGGGACGCCAGGGTCGCCTGGCCGCATCTGCTGCTGTCTCTGGCATTCATCCAGCACCTGAACGCCGACGGCCAGCCGTTTCCGGTGATCACAGCGGGCTGGTCGCTGAACTATGAGGCGGTGTTCTACCTGGTCTTCGCCGCCAGCCTGCTCGCCCCGCCGCGGCGCCGGCTGCTGGCCCTGACGCTTGGCCTGCTGGCGGTGCCCCTGTTCGGCATCATCGTGCAGCCGGCTTACTTTCTGGGCGCGAACATGATGTTCCTACAGTTCATCGCCGGAGTTTGGCTGGCCCAGGCGCGGCGGGCAAGGCGCCTGCCGGGCGCTGCGGCCGGCTGGACCCTGGCGGGCCTGGGCCTGGTCATCTTTGGCCTGCTGAGTCCGCTGGACCTTTACGACAAGCTGTGGCGGCCGCTGTTGTGGGGCGCGCCGGCTTTGCTGCTGGTCGCCGGCGTGGTGTCGGCCGAGACCGCCAAAGGCTTTGCCGATGTCGGCTTTCTGCGCCTGCTGGGGGACGCCTCCTATTCCATCTACCTGACCCATGTGGTGGTCATTCAGCTGCTCAGCCATGTGCTGAACGCAGGTTTGCTGTCGTTCGCGCCGATCGCCTTCGCCGTTTCGGTGGCGGCGGGGCTGGCGGTTTACGCCCTGCTGGAGCGGCCGCTGCTTGTCAGACTGCGCGGCCGGCCGCCGGCTATCTCCTCCTGAGGCCTGGGGGACGTGAAGCCCTTTGCAAATTCGCTGGACGGAATATTTCTAGGGTTATGACCTGGAAGGATTTTGCAAACATTGCTGGGTTCGTTGGCTTTGCGGGGCTTAGTTTTGCATTCAGCGCGTTCTTTCTTGCCGTTCACCCGTCGGGACCAAGGGGCTATGGTCTGTTGGTGCTAGGATGCGTCTTTCTTTATCTGGCGTTCTACACTTGGCGAAACAGAGGGCGACCTTAGTAGCGGGCCGGGGTTTTGCCTTCCCTCACTCTTTGAGTTACACACCGCGCCTCTTTTTTCAGGCGAGAACAATGACCGAGCGTTGGAGCCCCTCTTCCTGGAGGGCGAAACCGGCCAAGCATATTCCGGAGGATTATCCCGATCCTGCGGCGCTGGCGGCTGTGGAACAAACCCTGCGCAAAATGCCGCCGCTGGTTTTTGCAGGCGAGGCCCGCCGCCTGAAAGGCCTGCTGGCTGACGTGTCGGAAGGCAAGGCCTTCCTGCTGCAGGGCGGCGACTGCGCGGAAAGCTTCCGCGACTTTTCCGCCGACAATATCCGCGACACCTTCCGCCTGATCCTGCAGATGGCGGTCGTTTTGACCTTCGCCGGCGGCAAGCCGGTGGTGAAGGTTGGCCGCGTGGCCGGCCAGTTCGCCAAGCCGCGGTCGAGCCCGGTAGAAACCCAGAACGGCGTCACCCTGCCGTCCTATCGCGGCGACAACATCAACGGCATGGATTTCACGGCCGAAGCCCGCGTGCCCGATCCGCAACGCCTCCTGCAGGCCTATAACCAGTCAGCGGCGACGCTTAACCTGCTGCGCGCCTTCGCCAGCGGCGGCTATGCCGACCTGCACAACGTGCACCGCTGGACCCTGGGGTTCGTGGCCAAGAGCCCGCTGGGCCAACGCTATCGCAAGCTGTCGGACAAGATCAGCGAGACTCTGGACTTCATGGCGGCCGTAGGCGTCAATTCCAACACCTTCCCGGCCATGCACCAGGTGGAGTTCTTCACCAGCCACGAAGCCCTGCTGCTGGGCTATGAGGAGGCGATGACCCGCGTCGATTCCACCTCGGGCGACTGGTACGACACCTCCGCCCACCTGCTGTGGATCGGCGAGCGCACCCGCCAGCTGGACGGGGCGCACATCGAATACATGAAGGGCATCAAGAACCCGATCGGCCTGAAGGTGGGACCCACCGTCGAACCGGACGAGCTGCTGATGCTTATCGACGCCTTGAACCCGCAGAACGAGGCCGGGCGTCTGACGCTGTACGGCCGGTTCGGCTCGGACAAGATCGCCGCGCGTCTGCCGGCCCTGATGGCCGCGACCAAGAAGGCGGGACGCAAGGTGGTGTGGGCGTCGGATCCCATGCACGGCAATGTCATCACCGCCGCCAACGGCTACAAGACCCGGCCCTTCGAGCGGATCCTGTCCGAGGTGAAGACATTTGTGGAAGTGGCGGAATCCGAAGGGGTTCACGCCGGAGGTGTTCACCTGGAGATGACCGGCCAGAACGTCACCGAGTGTCTGGGCGGCGCCAAGGAACTGACCGAGACCGACCTGGCCGACCGCTACCACACCCACTGCGACCCGAGGCTCAACGCGGACCAGTCGCTGGAACTGGCTTTCCTGATCGCCGAGGGCCTGCGCGATTCCAAGGGCGAGCGGCACGCGGCGGCGAGCTAGGCCGCCGCATCCACCCAGGTTTGGTCATACCCGATTGGCGATTGCCAAGGCCGGGGGCTTCCAGCATGGTCGCCGGCTTTTTTCCGCCCGTTGGACTCGCATGACCAAGGCCGCCGACACCGTGCGAAAGACGCTGGTCCGCCACGACCTGGCGGCGCTGCTGCGCCTGTCATGGCCGGTGATCCTGTCGCGCCTGGGCATCATGACCATGGGCATTACCGACGCCATCGTTGTCGGACGCTATTCGCCCATTGAACTGGGCTATCAGGCCCTGGGCTGGATGCCGACCGGGGTCGTAATCATGACCGGAGCGGGTTTGCTGGCGGGGGTGCAGGTCATCACCGCGCGCCATATCGGTGAGGGCCGCATTGAAGCCACGGGCGGCGTCCTGCGCCGGGGGCTGATCTATTCGAGCTGGCTGGGCGCCGGCATCGGACTTGGCCTGTTTATTTTCGGGCCCTGGCTGATGAATCACGTCGGGCTTGAACCGGACCTGGGCAGAGGCTCCGGCCTTGTCCTGAAAGTTCTGGCGATCTCGCTGCCGTTCCATCTGATTTCCACGGCGGCGACCTATTACCTCGAGGCCCTGTCCCGGCCAAAGCCGGCCACCGTCGCCATGTGGTGCTGCAATATCGTCAATCTGGCCATCAACCTGTGGCTAGTGCCTGGCCATGGCGCCATGCCGGCGATGGGCGCAGTCGGCGCCTCATGGGCGACCGTCGCCTCTCGGGCCGTGTTGAGCGCCTGGCTGTTGATCTACATCGCACGTCTTCCGGATGTCCGGACACTGGGTGTTTTCGGCAAGCCTATCGATGGTCCACAGGACGCCATCGATCAGCGACGGGTCGGCTATGGCGGCGGTGCGTCCGGATTTGTCGAGGCATTCGCCTTTTCCAGCATGAACCTGGTGGCCGGCTGGCTGGGCGGGCTGGCGGTGGCCGGCTGGGCGGTGGTGCTGAACATGACCGCCCTGATCTTCATGATCCCGCTGGGCCTGTCGGCGGCGACGGCGGTTCTGGTGGGACGCGCCTACGGTGCGAAGGACCGGGCCGGGTTGGTGCGTGCCGCCAACCTGGGTTTTGGTGTCTGCGTCGCGATTCTGACGCTGGTGGCCCTGGGCGTTATGGCGTTCGCTCGAACCATCGCCGGGTTCTACAGTACTGATCCAGCGCTGATCGAACTGGCCGGCGGGGCGTTGATGCTGGGCAGCCTCTATTTCATATTTGATGGTCTGCAGGCCGTGGCGGCCCAGGCGCTGCGCGCGCGCGGCGATGTGCTGGTTCCGACCCTGACGCACATCGTCAGCTATGCCTTTGTGATGATCCCCCTGGCCTGGGTGCTGGCGTTTCCGGCGGGCTTGGGATTGCCCGGCGTGGTCTGGGCAGTGATCATCGCCAGCCTGCTGTCGGCGGGTTTATTGCTGGCGCGGTTCTGGTGGCTGGCCAAGCGGCTCTGATCGTCATCCCGGCCTACGCCGGGATGACGAAGAGTTTAGCACCCCAGCGCCCAACCTTCTTCGGTTTCCACCACACCCTGCAGCTTTTCAGCCTTGGCGTCTTTTGGACCGAACGCGGGGCTCAGTTTGTCGGCTTCGTCCAGGCGCGCCAGGGCCTCGACGATGGCGCGGATCTGGGCCCGGTCGGCCAGCTCGCCGGTCTCCGGTTTGGCTTCGGCGAGATTGGCCGAAACTTCCGCGAACAGCACCTCGACGCCGGCCAGATCGTCTTCCTTCAGCGCCTTCCAGCCGGTCTGGAACGGCCAGACGCGAGCGGCCTCGCCCCGTTCATCGAGCAGCGCCTTGACGTAGGGAATGCCCACCAGCGGATTGCCGCCGATGGCCCCGGCGCCGAATAGTTGCCAGGGGCTCTTGGCCGCGGCGCCCGCGAGAGCTTTGTCGGCGTGGCGGTGGGCAGGGGTTTCGCCTGGCCAGCCAGCGGGCTTGGCCACTGACAGCCAGGTCTGGGCGTCCTTTGCCGGGCAGCCCCAGTACGGCAAGGCCTGATCGGTCATCAGCCGGTTGATCTTGTTGGCGGTGGCGAAGCGGTTGTTGACGTTGGTCGGCTTGTCGACCAGCTCTTTGGCGAGAAACGCCCACAGGCCGGACCAGTCCGGCTGTTTCAGCTTCAGCGCCCTGGCCGAACCCCGCGGCAGGCCCAGCGGGAAGTCAAACCCCACCAGCACCCGCTCACCCTTGCGTTTCAGTTCGGCAAGGACGGTCCCCAGCACCTTGATCGCCTCGGCGCGGGTGGCCGGATTGTGCGCCTCGAACCCCAGCCGGAAGCGGACGTCCTTTTTGAGGACGCCGATCCAGATGGAATCCTTACCGGTCTTTGGCGCGGCCGAAGCGCTCCAGGCGACCATGACGTAGGCGGAAAACAGGCGGG
>CAZJBC010000169.1:0-6687 GCA_964543805.1 uncultured Brevundimonas sp. | reverse complement strand
CGGGTGCGCTTGGCCGCCAGGATGGCGGCTGCCTCACGGGCGCTGGGCAGGCTGCGTTTCATGGCCGCCAGCCTAGATCATGCGCCGCCGCAGGGCGAGACGCCTTTGAATGGCCCGCGTTGCGCGGTAGACTGCTGATATGAACGCCTTTGATCCGACCCTGGCCAATCCGGCCGAGCTTGCCCAGCTGCGCTATGGCGACGGCGAGTACGCGATCCTCAAGCCCGGCCGCTTTGTCCTGTGCGCGGTGTCGGGCGTGAAGATTCCGCTCGAAGCCCTGCGTTACTGGAGTCCGGAACTGCAGGAAGCCTACGCCGGGCCGAAAGAGGCCCTGGCGCGTTTCCAGGCGCAGCAAGTCAGGTCATGAGCCCCATTTCCCGCCGAGCCCTGATCGCCGCCGCTGTGACAGCGCCGGCGGTTCGCGCCTTTGGCCGCGCCCTGCCGCTGTCGTTCAGCGGCAAATTCACTCAGGGAACCGCCCTCATCGGCCGCACCGCGCCGCGGGCCGAATACAGCGTGGATGGCGAGGTGCTGGGCAAGGCGTCGGCCAGCGGTCTGTTCGTGGTCGGCTTTGACCGCGACGCCAAGCCTCAGGCCAAGATCGGCGTCAGCACGCCGGACGGAACGGCCGAAAAGGTGGTTGATATCGAGCCGGTGAAATATGACATCCAGAACATTACCGGACTGCCGCAGGAGACCGTCACCCCTCAGGGCGAGGCCCTGCTGGCGCGTATCGCCGCCGAGTCGGATCGCAAAAAGGCCGGTTTTGCCAGCAATGTCGACGCGGACTGGTTCTCGGACGGGTTTGTCCTGCCGCTTGACGGCTTCCGCGTCTCGGCCCGGTTCGGCGGCCAGCGCATCCTGAACGGCACGCCGTCGACGCCTCACTATGGCGCCGATCTGGCCGCGCCGAAGGGAACGCCGATCCACGCGCCGGGCAAGGGCCTGGTTTCCTTCGCCGAGACCGGGCTGTTCTATGAAGGCGGACTGGTGCTGATCGATCATGGCCAGGGCCTGGTCAGCGCCTATCTGCACATGTCCAAGGTCGACGTCGCCAAGGGTCAGATGCTCAAGCGGGGTCAGCGGATCGGCCTTGTCGGCATGGAAGGCCGGGCGACCGGACCGCACCTTTGCTGGCGAATGAAGTGGCGGGCGCGGAATTGCGATCCGACACTTCTGGTGGGCGTTCACGCGCCTGCAACCTGAGCGCTATATCGCGAATCTGTAATTCTTCTTAAACGGTCTTGCCGACATTGTGCGGCGCGAGGGCTTGGGCTCTGCTCAGAGTCAATTTGCCCATGCCTGATTTCGTGATGTCTGGACCGCGCGGGGGAAGTGCGTTTGTCGAGCGCTAACAATATGAGCATACTGGTCGCTGACGACAACGCGCACATGCGCGCGATCGTTGTGGCCGTGCTCAGGAGCCTCGGCTTCGAGAAGGTCCGTGAGGCGCGTAACGGCGCCGAGGCCCTGGGCATCCTGCGCGAGTGGACGGCAGACGTGGCGATCGTCGATTTTCGCATGGATCCGGTCGATGGCGTCGAGTTCACCCGCCTGGTCCGCAACGCCGAAGGCAGCGCCAACCCCTATCTGCCGATCATCATGCTGACCGGATACGCCGATCGCACCCGGGTGTTCGAGGCGCGCGACGCCGGCGTGACCGAGCTGATCGTCAAGCCTGTGACGCCCCAGGCGGTGATCGGCCGGCTGAACGCGGTGATCTATCATCCGCGCCCGTTCATCCGGTGCGAGGACTATTTCGGCCCGTGCCGCCGGCGCACCGTCAACCCCGCCTACAAGGGCCCCGAGCGCCGCAAGGCCTCCGAAGAACTGAAAATTTCGGCCTGAGCCCGCCGGGGCCTTCAGCCCGGCTGTTCCGATTTCAGATCCAGAATAACCCGCAGGCCCGGCTCGGCGTCCTCGAGCGTCAGGTGCCCCGAATGCAATTTGGCGCAGGCCGCAACGATGGCCAGGCCCAGGCCGGAACCGGGCGTGCCGCGCGCCTCGTCGAGGCGCACGAACCGCTGCTGAACCTTTTCGCGCATGTCGGCCGGAACGCCCGGGCCGTTATCGGTCACGATGATGCGGGCGCCGCCTTCGATTGGTTCGAGCTGCACAGACACCTTGCCGCCGGGACCGGCGAACCGGGCGGCGTTGTGCAGCAGATTGCCCAGGGCCTGACGCAGGAACAGGGCGTGGGCCGTGATGGTGATCGGCGGCGTCGGCAGGTCGAGAGACAGAGTCTGGCCGGCGTCTTCCATAACCGGGCCGAACAGCTCGGAAATCTCGTCCACAAGGTCGTTCAGATCTATGGGCGCCATGCTCTCGCGCGACAGGCCGGCTTCGGCGCGGGCGATATCCAGAAGGGTGGTCAGGGTGGCCAGGATGTCGTCGGTGATCTGGAAAGCCCGATCCGATTCAGACAGGCGCACGCTCTCGGGTTGGGCCGGATCGGACGCGCGCGCGAGCGCCGCGCGCAGGTGAGCGATCGGCAGGCGCAGATCGTGCGCCAGGCTGTCGGTCACCAGCCGCAGGTCAGCCATCAGCGCCTCGATGCGGGCCAGCATGGCGTTCACCGAACGGCCCAGGTCGTCGAATACATCACCGCTTTCAGCGATCGGCGCACGGGCCGACAGATCGCCGCCGGCGATCCGCTCGGCGGCGCGGGCCAGGCCCTCGGCCCGGCGCACCAGCAGCCGCTGCAGCCAGATACCAGCCGAGGCGACGACCACCAGACTGATCATCAGGGCGGCGAACACCGAGCCAAGGATGGCGGCCCGAAACGCCCGACGCTCGCTCAGGTCTTCGAACACCGTGATGGCGCCGCCGCCGGTCAGTGGTTTGACCAGCACCTCGTAATCCTCACCCTCGATCCTGACCGTGTGAAAGCCGGGCGCCGGCAGTCGGGCGTAGGGCAACAGATCCTCGCCCCCCAGCAGCTTGCCGGTGGCGTCGTATGCGGCATAGGAATAGGCGCCGACTTCCAGCCGGGTGCGCCGGTCCAGCGCCTCGGCCATGTTGGCGACGCCCCGTTCGTTGGCGAAGGCCATGAAATAATCGCCGGCGGTTCGGGCCACCAGACGCTGGCGTCGGGCGATCAGGGTCTCGCCCGCCAGGCCGACCGGCACGATGCTGACCAGCAGGACGGCGATGACGCACCCGCCCATGATCGCGGCCATCACCCTGGGCCGCGCGCTGATCCGGAACAGTTGCTTCATGGCGTCGCCGACAGGCGGTAGCCTGATCCGCGGATGGTGTGCAGCAGCGGGGTGAGAAAGCCGTCGTCGATCTTCTTGCGCAGGCGGCTGATGTGGGTGTCGATCAGGCTGGTGTGGGTGTCGAACCGGTAGTCCCACACCTCTTCCAGCAGCATGGTGCGGGTCACCACCCGATCCTTGTGGCGCAAAAGATATTCCAGCAACTTCAGCTCGCGCGGCAGAAGGTCGACCGCCCGGCCGGCCCGGGTGACGCGCCGCGTCAGCAGATCCAGGTGAAGGTCGCCGCAGGCCAGCTGGGTTTCCTGCGGCTTGGCCGAGCCCCTCCGGACCAGGTTCTCCAGCCGCGCTGACAGCTCGGAAAAGCCGAACGGCTTGGTCAGATAGTCGTCGCCGCCGGCCCGCAGGCCTTTAACCCGCTCATCCAGATGGGCGAGGGCGCTGAGGATCAGGATGGGGGTGCGCACATCGGCCGCGCGCAGGGCCTTGATTACCGACAGGCCGTCAATACCCGGAACCATGCGGTCCATGATGATGGCGTCGAAGGTCGATGAGGTGGCCAGATACAACCCGTCGCGTCCGTCGGCGGCATGCTCCACGGTGAACCCCTCCTCGCGCAGGCCCTTCAGCACATAGTCCGCGGTCTCGGCGTCGTCTTCGACCAAGAGGATTCGTCGGCTCATCGAGGGCTCCTGCCACGGCGGCCATCATGGCGCTTTAAGGCTGACCGCGAAAGAGAACGGGCGGCCGCTTGCGCGACCGCCCGCTGGAAGGCCAAACGCCGGGTTAAAAAACGCGGCGGCAGGCGATCAGGTCCTGATAATTAGGACTTCACGCAAGCCTTCATGAAGGACTTCTTGGACTTCTTGTGGTGCTTTTCGGCGGCATAGGCCTTTTCGCATTCGTCCTTGGTGCCGGTCACTTGCGGAGCCGGAGCGGCCTTCGGAGCGGCCTTCGGGGCGGCCTTGGGGGCGGCCTTCGAAGAGGCGTCGGTCTTCGGCGCAGTGGTGGTCTTCGGCGCAGCCGTGGTCTTCGGCGCGGCGTCGGTCTTCGGAGCGTCGGCGGCGATGGCGGCCGAAGCGAGGGCCAGGCCGGCGGCGGCCGCGATCAGGGCAGGGGCAAACAGTTTCATGGGGCAGTTCCTTTTTTTCATGGCTCAACGGCTCGTTCGGCCGCTGGTGAGGCAACATCGCGGGTGCGCCCTACAGGCGTTAGGGCGCAACCTTACAAATATGTAAGCTTGACCGTGACCGAGGCGCCCTGCCGTGCTTTGTCCCGATCGGTCCGCTTCGCCCGGCGGATGATCTCCCGAAATGAGAATTCGCCTGGCGCGGCATGCGCCTTGCCCCTCACCGGTCACACTGTGCCATCCCGGTACAGATCGGATTTCCAGGGGCATAAGACATGGCCAATGACATCGACCTTCATCTGGGCAAGCGCCTGCGCCGCCGCCGCCGCCTGCTGGGCCTGACCCAGCAACAGCTGGCCGGCGCCTGCGGCGTGCGATTCCAGCAGATCCAGAAGTATGAGTGTGGCGCCAATCGCATCTCGGCCGCGCGGCTGTTCCAACTGGCCGAGGCCCTGGAAGTGCCGGTTGGCTATTTCTACGACGGCATTTCCGGCGCATCGCCCGCGCCGGTCGCCAACGATGTGCAACGGGAGGAACGCGGCGAGAGCGGCGAAATCCTGGCCCGGCGCGAGACCCTGGACCTGATCAAGGCCTACTATCAGCTGGGCGAGCGCCCGCGCCGCCGGCTTCTGGACCTGGCCAAATCGCTGAACGGCGAACACGACGCGGCTTGATGACCAAGGGGTCATGCGGTTAAGCCAGCCGCATGGCCCTTTCCTCCGCCCGGCTCGCCGAACTCGACGCCTTTCTGGTCGATCTGAACCGGGCGTCGGCGGGCGTGATCCTGCCGTTGTTCCGGGCCGACCACGGACTTGAGAACAAGAAGGCCGGCGCCGGCGCCTTCGATCCGGTCACCGAAGCCGACAAGGGCGCCGAGCGCGCCATCCGCGCCATGATCGCTGAGCGCTACCCTGACCATGGCGTTATCGGCGAGGAATATGGCGAGGATCGCTCGGACGCCGAGTTCGTCTGGGTGCTGGATCCCATCGACGGCACCCGCGCCTTCATCGCCGGCCTGCCGGTTTGGACCACCCTGATCGCCTTGCGTCACGAGGGCGAGCCGGTGCTGGGCTCGATCGGACAGCCCTATCTGGAAGAGATCTTCATCGGCTCGCAGGCAGCCGGATCGCGGCTGCTGCGCCGGGGCGAACAGACGCCCCTTGCCGTGCGCCCCTGTCCCGATCTGAGAGATGCGATCATCGCCACCACCGATCCGGAAGGCAATTTCTCCGGCGCCGAGCTGGGATCCTGGACGCAGGTGCGTGCTGCCGCCCGCCTGGCCCGCACAGGGTGCGACGCCTATGCCTACGCCATGGTCGCCGCCGGAAAGATCGACCTTGTCGTGGAGGCGGGTCTGAAATCCTGGGACATTGAGGCCGCCGTTCCGGTGATCGAAGGCGCCGGCGGCCTGGTGACCGACTGGCGAGGAAACCGCATTGGCCGGAACGGCGGTCAGATGGCCATCGCCGGCGACCGCGCCTGTCTGGACGAGGCCCTGGTCACGCTCAGACGCTCGGCGAAATAGGCGCGGTCAAAGCGTCGAATTCGCGCCACCAGACGGCGCGGATGTCGTCGGTTTCCATCAGAATCTCGTGCCAGGCGTGGGGGACTTCCACGAACCGGCAGTGGGGCAGGCGCGCGGCGACCCTCTTTTCGTCGGAGATCAGGACCCGATTGTCGTCGCCGGCGGCGACGATCAGCACCGGAATGGTCACCCGCGTGGTCGCCGGCGAGCGGCGGATCCAGGCGCTCATGGAAAAGGCGAATTCCAACCAGCCCCAGGTCAGGTTGCCCAGGGCCAGTTCGGGATGGATCAGGCGCAGCTTCAGAAACCGGTTCCAGCGCGCCGCATCGTGACTGACCATGTCCTTTTCCATAGTCACCTGGGTGGTGTCGTCCGGATCGCCGAACAGATATCGCGTGGCCAGACCCAGGTGCGCGGCCAGAAAGGTCAGGCTGCGGGCGAAGGCGTAGCCAAAGCCAGTCGTGACCACCCCCAGCATGGGCGAGGACAGCGCCGATGCGGCAAAGCGCCGCTCGCCCCTGGCCAGGATGTAGAGCGACAGCGCCCCGCCCATGGAGTGGCCCATCTGGATCCAGGGCCTGGGCAGCCGGCTCTCGAAATGATTCAGGAGCCGGATATAGTCCTTGCGGAACAACTCGGCGCCGCGCGCGTGGCCCTTTTGCCGATCGGCCAGCATGCGATCGGACAGGCCCTGGCCGCGCCAGTCATGGACCAGAACCACAAAGCCGCGGGCCTGCAGTTCGCCGACCACTTCATGATATTTTTCAATGGGTTCTATTCGGCCCGGGCTCAACACCACCGAGCCGCGCAACTTGCCG
>CAZJBC010000168.1:0-6802 GCA_964543805.1 uncultured Brevundimonas sp. | reverse complement strand
AGATTGCGCGAAAAGGCCAGCAGCAGGGCTGACAGGTCAGGACTGTCCCACTCGCCGGCCATATAGCCTTCGCCAAAGCCGACGAGGCCGCGCGAAAACACCCGGTCGAGGAACCCGTAGTCCGAGATGGTCATGCGGGCGGCCGGGCCCTCCTGGACGCCGGAAAAACGGATTTCGCGGCCGCCAGGCAGCACGAAGGTCAGGGCGCCTGAGCGCCAGTTTTCCTTCAGAACCCGCTCGACCAGGCGAAAGCGGCGAGGGAGCGGCAATGTGTTGGCCGACACGCTCATCTTGTCGCCCATCTTGCCACAAAAAATCCGGCCGTGCAGCCCAAAGCGCTGGCCAGGGCCCCCCAGGCCATGTCGGAAAGGGTCATGGCGGGCGTCCAGACCTTCATGATCGCGTGGTTGGTCAAAGCGTAGGTCCCGTAGGCGACCAGTCCGAACACCGCCCCGTTCAAGGCCGCGTCCCGGGCCCGCCCGGAAGCCATGGCCGGCCGTATGGCCAGGAAAACCAGGCCGGCGATGAACAGCAGATAGAAGATGACGGCCGGGACGACCCTGACGCCGCCTCTCAGCAGCACATCCTGCACCGGACGATACATTCGCGGTCCCATGAAGGTCAGCCAGCCTGCGTCCAGCGCCACGAAGACCACGGCGGCTCCGGCATAAGCGGCGAGATATTTGAACATCGGCTCAGTCCCGCGCGGGGCGCAGGCGATAGTGGCTTACGCCCCACTCGGCTCCGCCGGCGTGGCCGAACAGACCGGACGTGGCCAGAAAAAACAGCCGCCAGCGCCGCGACCACAGGCGCGCATGCGGCCCATAGACGTCCTGCAGCACCGGCCAGATCGCCGCAAAGTTCGCATCGTAGTTGGCCAGCCAATCCTCGGCGGTCTTCTCGTAGTGGGCGCCGGACCAGCGCCAGTCCTGTTCGACGGCGAACAGGTCGCCGAACTGGCTCATCAGGCCGTGGCTGGGCATGACGCCGCCGGTGAAGAAATGCTGGGCGATCCAGTCGGTCTTGTCGTTCACATCGAAACGGTACGGCGTCGTCTTATGGGTGAAGACATGGATGAAAGCCCGCCCGTCCGGCTTCAGCCAGCCTCGCACCCGGGTCAGCAGGCCGCGCCAGTTTGACATGTGCTCGAACATCTCGACCGAGACCACGCGGTCGAACTGGCCGGGCGCATCGAAATCGTTCATGTCGCAGGTGATTACGGTGACGTTGGTCAGACCGCGCCGGGCCGCCTCGCCTTCGATATGGGCGCGCTGGGAGCGGGAATTGGAGACCGCCGTGATCCGCGACACTGGATAATGGCTGGCCATCCACAGGGTCAGCGAGCCCCAGCCGCAGCCAAGCTCGAGGACCTCCTGGCCGTCCTTCAGGTCGGCATGCTCGCAGGTCTCCTGCAAAGCGCGGGCCTCTGCGGCCCCCAGGTCATCGCCAGGCGCATAGAGGCAGGACGAATATTTCAGATGCGGACCCAGAACCCGCTCAAAGAAGGCGGCCGGCAGTTCATAGTGCTGGTCATTGGCCGCCTGGGTGTGGGCCGCGATCGGATGGGCCGCCATGTCAGCGGCAAAGGCCGCGTCCACGTCAGGCCCGCCCGCCATCCGCCGGGCGGCCGAACCGACCAGAAAGGCCACGGCGCCGCGGCGCAGGGCGTCGGGAATGGGCGCGCCTTCAAAGGCTTGCAGAGCGGCGGCGGCGAAGGACATGGATCAGACCCCTTGTTTCGGAGGCATCAGGAAAAAGGCGGACGTCCTGGCCTGATAGGCGCGATAGGCCTCGCCCCGGCTGGCGATCATGGTCTCTTCCAGCGGCGGCACGCCGGTCAGGAAGCGCAGCACGCCAAACATGGCGGCGGGCGCCAGCAAGGTCAGCCAGGTCAGGGGCGCCGTTGGATCAAGCCCCATGACCGGCCAGGCAAGCCAGCCAAGCCACTCGAAGAAATAGTTGGGATGCCGCGACCATGCCCACAGACCGCTGGCGCAAATCGCGCCCTTGCGGGTGCTGGTCTGCTTGAAGCGCGCCAGCTGGGCGTCGGCCACGGCTTCGCCGCCGATCGCCGCCAGCAGGATCGCCGCGGCCAGCAGGTCGCGAACATCAAGACCGCTCACCGGCCGGCGCGCGGCGATCATGATCGAGACGCACAAAAGCGTACTGATCAGGGCCTGGGGCATGACGAAGGCGTAAAGGGTGCGCTGATAGCGGGCGCCCCAATCCTGGCGGAAATGAGCATACCGCGCGTCCTCGGCGCTGGTCGCCACCCGCCGGGTTATATAGCCGCCCAGCCGCAGGGCCCAGACCAGGATGATCGCCGCCGCCAGGGCCTGGCGCCAGGCAGGGGCGCCCTCGCCAGCCAAGGGCCACAAGGCCGCCAGCATGCCGGCCGCGCCCGTGCCGAAGGTCCAGTAGACATCGATCCAGCCGGAATTTCCGGCCGCCTTCTGATAGAGCCAGGCGAGATTCATCACCCCGGCCATCAGGAAGAGGCACAGGAACAGGACCGCGGGATTGAGCATGGCCCTAGACGCCAACCATGGCCTGGACCAGACGCCCCAGGCGCGTGGTCATGCGCATCGGCTTTTCGCTGGCGATCATGCAGATGCATTCATCGCCGGGAACAACATGGGGCTGATGCTCGACCGCAGGGTCCAGTTCGCAGAAGTCGCCGGCGGCGTAGAGCTCGCCGTTGTCATTGTAGGCGCCCTTGAGCACCGTCGTGTATTCAACGCCGCGATGGCCGTGCGGCAGGGTTTTCTGGCCGGAAGGCAGACGCAGCAGATAGAGCAGCTCTCCGCCCGCCCCGTCGCGGGCCTTGCGGATGCCCATGCCCTTGGAGATACCCCACTCGGCGCCGAATTTGACGCGCTCGGCGGTCGATCTGGGTTTGGCGGCGCGCGCCGGTCGCGCCTCGTCCAGCGCGGCCATGACCCGATCGAGGCTGCCTTCGGCCATCGGCGCCGGCGGCAGATCGTCGATCAGCGCGCCGCCCACCGCCTCGAGCTGGGCGACCTCCTCGCGGCAATGGGCGCAATGCTCCAGGTGCGCGGCGACCACAGCCGAGAAGGCCGAGCGCAGGGCGCCGGACGAATAATCGGCCAGAATGGCCTCGGAAGGGTGGCGTTGGGGGGTCATGCGAGATCTCCGACCAGGCCGCGCAGCCGGCCGAGCGCCAGGCGCAGGCGCGACTTCACCGTGCCCAGGGGGAGGCTGAGCTGAGCGGCGATTTCGGCGTGGGGTTTGTCTTCAAAAAACGAAAGCTGGACCACCTGCAGCTGGTCCGGCGGCAGGACGGCGATGGCCTGGCGCAGGCGCGCCTGGGTCTGGGAAAGCTCGCTCAAGGTGTGGGGCGTGTCCTCGCCGGCTTCCGGTTCATGCACGGACAGGGCGTAGGCGACGGCGGACTTTTCCCGGCGCAGGGTATCGATGCGCAGGTTGCGGGCGATGGTGAACATCCAGGCGCTGAGACTGGCGCGGCCAGGGTCGAAGTAGGCCGCCTTGCGCCAAACCGTCAGAAGGGTTTCCTGGGCCAGTTCCTCAGCGCGGTCCGAGGCCGCGCCATGGCGGATCAGATAGGTCTTCACGCGCGGCGCGTAGATCTGGAAGAGCGTCTGAAACGCGGCCTTGTCCTGAGTCCCGGCAATCTGGGCCATCAGCAGGACGGGATCGGCGCGGGACGGCCCTGCGGACATACAGCTGCGCCCTCCCCTGTCAGACCAGCCGCAGCCCGAACCGGGCGCTGACATCTGTCCCGGAACGCTTGTGCGTAAGGCTTGGGGCTGGGCCATGGCGATCATGGAGACAAATACGCAAGCGTGGGCGTCCTGGATCACTGCAAAGGGATGTGATCCATAGCCGATGGCGGCGCGTAATTCTAACAACGCTTCGCCCTGAAGGACTGTCGCCCATGCGCCCTGGCCCATCGCCCCTGAAGATCGCCGTCGTCGGATCCGGCATATCGGGGCTTTCAGCCGCCTGGCTTCTGGGCAAGTCGTACGACGTCACTCTCTATGAAAGGGACTCCCGGCTGGGCGGCCATTCCCACACGGTCGGGGCGCGAATGGGCTCTGACGAGATCGCCGTCGACACCGGCTTCATTGTCTATAACGAGCGCACCTATCCCAATTTGACCGCCTTCTTTCGTCATCTGGAGGTGGCGACGGCCGGCTCGGACATGAGTTTCGGCGTCAGCCTGGATAACGGCGGATTCGAATATTCCTCCAACAGCTTCCTGTCCTATCTGAAGGACCCCAGGATCCTGGCCAACCGGAGGTTCTGGTCGGTGGTGCGCGAGGTGGTGCGGTTCTACACGACCGGCGCCGAGGCCATGCGCGCCATGGCCGATGAGGGCCTGAGCCTGGGCCAGTTCCTGGACCGCTGCGGCTATGGCGCCGAGTTCCAGGAAGATCATCTGCTGCCCCAGGCGGCTGCCATCTGGTCATGCACCATCCATGAGATCCGCGACTACCCGGCCGCCGCCTTCATCGCCTTTTGCGACAGCCACGGATTGATGAATTTTCTCGACCGGCCGATCTGGCGCACCGTGGTGGGCGGCTCTCGCAGCTATGTGCAGAGAATCGCCGCGGACCTGGCGGGCGAAATCCGCGCCGGGGTTGGCGTCCGGCGGATCATCCGCCAGGGCGGCCAGGTGCGTATCGCCGACTCCACCGGCGGCGAGGACCTGTTCGATCACGTGGTCATCGCCGCCCATGCCGATCAGGCCCTGGCCATGCTGGGCGACGCCGACGCCGAGGAACAGCGGCTGCTGGGCGCCTTTTCCTACACCCGCAATGTGGCTGTCCTGCATGCCGACCCGGTGATGATGCCGAAGAAGCGGACGTGGTGGTCCAGCTGGAACTACCTGGGCCATACCGGCGATCACTCCGAGGCCACGGTCAGCTACTGGATGAACCGGTTGCAGCCTCTGGCGACGGACCAGGATCTGTTCGTCACCCTCAATCCGCCGGGCCGCATCGCCCTGAAGGGCGAGATTTCGCGCCAGACCTATGATCATCCTCTGTTCGACGGCGCCGCCCTGGCCGCCCAGGATCAGCTGTGGGCGCGGCAGGGATTGCGCAACACCTGGTTCTGCGGCGCCCATTTCGGCCACGGCTTCCACGAAGACGGCATCCAGTCCGGCCTGGCTGTCGCCGAACAGCTGGGCGGGGTGCGCCGGCCCTGGTCGGTCCGGGCCGAATCCGGGCGGATTCCCGCCAGCGCGCGGACCGGTGATAAGCTGGCGGTATGACCGCGTCGGCCCTTTACCGTGGCGTGCTGACCCATCGCCGTTTCCGGCCGCGGCCCCATGCCCTGCGCTACCGCATCTTTCAGCTGCTGATCGATCTGGATGAGGCGAAGAGCCAATCGCTCGCGCTGCGGCTGTTCGGGTTCAATCGCCCGGCGCTGCTGGCGTTCTACGAAAAGGACCACGGCGACGGCTCGGACCGGTCGCTCAAGGCCCAGATCACCGGGCGCGTCGCCGCCGCCGGCCTGGCGTCGGGCGGCCCCGTGCGGGTTCTGTGCATGCCCCGGGTGCTGGGCTTCGTGTTCAATCCGATCACCCACTACTTCGTCTACGATGCGACCGGCGCCCTGTCGGCGGTGGCGCACGAGGTCAACAACACGGTCGGCGGGCGGTGTCTTTATGTGCTGCCAGCAACGGGCGGCGGCGCCATCCGCCAGTCCTGCGACAAGCGCATGTACGTCTCGCCGTTCATGGACATGGACTATGTTTACGACTTCAATCTGGCCGAGCCGGATGAGACCTTCGCGGTGGGCATCCGGATGCAGCGGGGCGGCGAGCTTTGGCTGACCGCGGGTTTTTCGGGCCGCCGCCGCGAATTCTCTGACCGGGAAATCGCCCTCGCCTGGCTGTCCCATCCGCTGCTGACGTTGAAGGTCGTGGCCGCGATCCACTGGGAAGCCCTGCGGATCTGGCTCAAGGGCATCGCCTACCGGCCGCCGCCGAAGGCGCCCCATCTGCGGCCCGGTCTCGGCCAGGACGAGGCGGCCTAGTTGAGCCCGCTGCGATCGAACTTGTCCTTGCGCCGGTGGCCAAATAGCAGGCGCTTTTCGAGGCGCTCGCGCAGGGCGGCATAGTAAGCCTTGAGGAACATGACATCGGATTCGTCGGCGCGGGTCTGCCAGTCGATCTTCTGGCGGATGCGGGCGGCGACATCCCGGACGACCTGGGTTTCCATGCGCCGCAGCACGTCTTCCAGAACCTGCAGCTCCATCACCCCATAGGCGTCGAGCTGGGCCTGGGTGAAGACCAGGCCCTCGGGTCCGGGGTCCCGGGACAGGTCCGGCAGCAGGGCATCGCGCGGCGCCGCCACCACCCAGGTGCCGGCGATCAGGTCGCCGGCCCGCAGCTTGTCGCGGTTGAAGGCGGGCAACAGCAAAAACAGCAGCAACCAGACCAGATAGGCCAGGACCATCCAGCCATGGACCGCGTTGTCGTTGAGCATGATCTGGCCGGTGAGCAGCATGCCGAGCGGCTGAAACAGCTCCAGTTCGCGGGTGACGTTGCGGGCGACGACGGCGTCGGTGGTCAGCCGCCCGCCGTTGCGCATGGCGACGCGGATCTTCATCAGCCGCTTGCCCAGGGTCGCGCCGGCCGGCCGCATCTCCCAGATCGTGAACCAGGCGTTCCTGAGGAAGAAGAAGGCCAGAAGGAAGATCGAGACCACGGCCTCGAGCGACAGCTTGATCGCCCAGCCGCCCAGGGTGGCGCCCCGCATCCACACCAGCAGGATCATGATGATCAGACGGATCACCAGATCGATGATCAGGG
>CAZJBC010000167.1:0-6816 GCA_964543805.1 uncultured Brevundimonas sp. | reverse complement strand
GTTGAGTGGACAAGGATCAGGGTGATGCAGCCCGTTATTGCGGAAAACCGCGCTCGGCTCGAACTGTTTTCCTAAGTTGCTCCATGGCCGCGAGAAATGATGCCATCTCGGGATTGGCTTTGTCCGGAAAGTGCGGAGGCCGTCCGACAATCCATTGGCTGATCTGCCAGCCACCCGCCCCCTTGGTCCAGATCAAACGGGCGGGCGTGCTCCAGACTGGGGAGTCCGGCCCATCGTCGGAGTAGGATAGGAATCCTGACATCTCGACCCTGTTCGGCGACTGTCCCCGGTAAGCGACGTTTTTGAAAATCCAGGATGACCGTCGTCCGTCCGACTGACCGGGCGCAGCTTCAAGCCTTGCCGCCGGGGCCGCCAGAAACGGCTCGATCTTTGATGTGCCTTCGGCTGACGCCGCCCCACCGAGGGAAATCCGCACACGCTCAGCCGAACGTTTGACCAAGGCCTCGCTGAACACCCACCCCCGACCGAATCCGTCAGCTTCTTCCAGCACCTCAGCGGCGGCCTTCACATTGCCGGACAGTCTGGCGCATCCGTCCAGCGCCCAGTCCGATTGATCCTTCCAGGGATCATCGGTCAACACCACCTTGTTCTCGCCGACGAGGACCGCCCTGCACGCTGGCATGTGCGCAAGGGCAAACTGCATCAGCTCGTTGGCGATCTGGGTTTGAGGCCCGAGAGGGAAATACCCGCCCGCGCCCGGATACGGAATTTCCGCTCTAGGCGTCCAAACCTCGATGTTGGGTGTACCGCGCATAGTCGAGTAGGCATATCCGGCCTGGCCGTACAGATCGGTGGCGAACTTGGTTTGCCATGCGATCAGGCGCTGCTGCAGCGCCCTCCATTCCATTGCGTCGATGTTGATGATCAAGTCTCTTTTGTGGATCCACCGCGGCCGTGACAGGCGCATCGTCGCCCTGCCATCGGGCTTGCCGATGATTTCCAGCAGGAAAGACGTGTCGCCAGACCATCCCGAATAGACCCGCGCGCCGCTGATGCCCTTTCTGGCCAACGCGACGCCCGGTTCAACGCGATAGGCCAGAGGAACCAGCTTACCCCAACGGCCGTCTCTGGGCTCTTCCCCGTCATCCAGCCTGAACCCGCCTGACTCGGCGACGCTGTCGTGGATCCAGGGAAGGCGAAGCTCTCCCATCGTGTAAAAGCCGTCGCCATCAACGTCGGAGGCGACGGCGCGTATTCCCGGCGGAAGGGCCAGGAATTCCGAGGGGCTCAGCTTGCCGTCCTTATTGAGATCGTAGTCCGGGAGAGCATCCGAAAAATAGGTGTAAAGCTCCTCCGCCGCCTTGACCTCAGGCAGCGCTCGCAGGTCACGCCCTGATGCAGACACTGCGGTTTGCTCGCCGCGCGCCGAGCTCAGCATGATCGTCGCCAGCAATGCGGCAGGGAACAGGGCTCTCATCCCTCGCCTCCTTCAAGCTGCCACGACTGGAGGTTGCGCCGGGAGGGCCGGTTACGCAAGCGGGCGTGTTGGGGACCGGGTCAGGAATCCAAAATATAGCTCGTCACCCCATCAGGAGATTGGGCTACGTAGGCGGCGCAACCTGCTTGGCGATAAAATCCAGGAGCTATCGTACGTCGGTTTGCGGATCGGCGAACCTCCCACGCCCGGGTCACGAGCGCCCTACTTCCCGGAACCGGACCTTCCCAACGTCCTAGATGAGTCAGAACCTGCCTCTTAGGTCTCAGGCCTCGAACGTCCGCTAAGGGTCGGAAGCGGTCGTTGGCTTTGGCCCCGGAAGCGGACGTCTCGCAGGTATGGACTGAGTCACAAGCGGACATTCCCAAACACCAGTGAATGGTGCGAGGCTCCACCGTGAGCGAATCACGGGCGGCGCCGATGCAGGCCATAGATTTCTGGGGACTGTGCGACGAATTCTCCGTCATGCACGCGGCTCTGTTAGCGTCGGGCAAAGCCCCGCAGGACATCGACGACTGGGCCGATGGAAACCTGAACAAGCAATTTCCCGGATATGTCCCCGTGAGGACCGCCCTCTACAACGCCATCGAAGCGGGAAAGCTAAAGGCGGTCATCGTTCGGGTTTCGACCGAATATGACGAAGAGGAATATCAAGGTCCGTTGGATGTGAAGCGAACCATGATCGCGGTCGGCGACCTGGATCGGTTCTTCAAGGCCACCCTGCATCAGATCCATCACGTTTTGTCGCTCATGCTCACCGTCACGGACATTCAACGGCGCGACCGTGCCTTGATCGCGCTCGCCACCCTGACCGGCGCGCGGGTCGGCGCGCTGATTTCGCTGAAGGTGAAGCACGTCGATCTGGTCGAGGGCGTGCTGTTTCAGGATGCCCGCGATGTGAACACGAAATTCTCGAAAACCTTTTCGACGTGGTTCTGTCCGGTGGGTGGCGAGGCCCGGGCCATCGTCGAGGCCTGGGTGTCGTGCCTGCGCCGCGACCTGCATTGGGGCGATTCCGATCCGCTCTTTCCAACGACCCTTATGACGGTGGGCAAGGATGGTGCGTTCGTGGCGGCAGGGTTGAAGCGGAAGCACTGGACCACGAGCGAGCCGGTACGGCGTATTTTCCGGCAGGCTTTTCAGGCCGCCGGGCTGCCCTATTTCCATCCTCACTCATTCCGGGACACCCTGGCGCTGCACGGAGAGCAGGTCTGCGCCACGATTGAGGAATTCAAGGCGTGGTCGCAAAACATCGGCCATGACAAAGTCCTGACCACCCTGACAAGCTACGGCACAGTGACTTCCCATCGGCAGGCCGAATTGATCAGGGGGATGGAGGGTCGGACCGCCGCCGCTCCTGCCGAAACGGTGGAGGCGCGTCTGGCACGGCTGGAGCGCGCCATGGCGCCTAAGGCGGCAGGGACGGAGTAAGGGACGGGAACGGCCTTGCCGATCCGGCGCCACGCCACGGCAGGGGGAGGGCGGGTCAAAAGTTGGGGATCAGAGGCCAGGGGACCGGCGCGGAGGCCCTCGTTTGCAGAAATCCTGATTTTGGACCCCCCTCGATTTTTCGCGGAAATGGCATAGCGGTCGCGTTCGTTGGAGACGCCTTTATGGGCCTGAATCGGAACTAGATTTTGGGGTCCGGAAGAGGGCGCCAGAACGGACTTTTTTTGGGGCTACGGATCGGCTTGGGGGTCATTTTGGGGGTTACTCGCAATCTAGGCTGAAAAGTTGTGTTTGCAGAACAATTAGTTAGTCGAAGTTATAGGTTCCTTTCCTGGCACCAATTCGCGAATTTATTTGCCGGGCCGCCTCCGGGCGCCCGTCGGCCGGGCGGGCCAATTCCCGCCTGACTTTGCATGTAAGCCCGCTCCGCCATAAAAGACTCTGAGAGCGGAGGATCGAGCGACTTGACCATTCATCTGCATCAGGGCGACCTGCCGAACGGCCTCACCTTCGGCGCCTCCGTGGCGATCGATTCGGAAACCATGGGCTTGAGGGTCGGGCGCGATCCCCTTTGCGTGGTGCAGCTGTCGGCCGGAGACGGCGATGCGCATCTGGTGCAGCTGGACCGGGCGACCTACGCGGCGCCCAACCTCAAGCGCCTGCTGACCGATCCGGCGGTGCTGAAGATCTTTCACTTCGGCCGTTTTGACATCGCCATGTTCGCCCATCACCTGGGGGTGACGACCAACCCCGTCTACTGCACCAAGATCGCCTCGCGCCTGGCCCGCACCTACACCGACCGCCACGGGCTCAAGGACGTGACCAAGGAGCTGCTGGGCAAGGATATCTCCAAGGCCCAGCAGAGCAGCGACTGGGGCGCGGCCAAACTGTCCCAGGACCAGCTGGACTATGCCGCCAGCGACGTTCTTTGCCTGCACGAGCTGAAGGCGCGGCTGGACGCCATGCTGGTGCGCGAGGGCCGCATGGACCTGGCCCGCGCCTGTTTCGGCTTCCTGCCGCACAGGGCGCTGCTGGACAACGCCGGTTGGGACGAGGTCGATATCTTCGCCCATGGCTGACATCCCCAACACCGGCTCACATTTGCCGCCTGAGAGCCTGGCCCATCAGGCCATTGTCGCCCGCTGGCGCAGGCGCTCGCGCATCGTCGCCTTCTGGCGGATCGTTCTGCCGCTGTCGATTTTCGCCATTGCCCTGGCCCTGGCCGGCTGGATCGTGGCCCGCAGCGTGCTGGACTCGCCCATACCCAAGATCATCGTCGAGGCGACTCGGGTGATGACCAACCCCAAGTTCTATGACCGCGACCAGAACGATCGGGCCTATCTGATTACGGCCGTCAAGGCGGTGCGCGATGCGGTCAATCAGGACAAGTTCGAACTGACCAATCCTAACTTTCATTTGGGGGACGGCAGCGTGAAGGCCAACCGCGGCGTCTACATCAAGGGCGCGACCCAGGTGGTGCTGCACGGCGACGTCGAAGCCATCAACAGCGACGGCTCAAAGATGAACACCCAGGACGCTGTGGTCGACACCAAGACCGGCGTCGTCACCAACACCAGCATCGCCCACGCCGGCGGCATGCAGCTGGAGACCAACATGGGGCGGATTTCGGCGGACGACTACAAGATCGAGAAAAATGGCGCGGTCGCCTTTCGCGGCCGGGTTCACGGCGTTATCAATGGCAAATAATCAGGCCGCACGTCCGGCGATGAGGCTTAATCAGACAATGACGCGCTCCAAGTTGGCTTGTCTTGCGGCCCTGGCCGGCGCCATGGCGGCGATGACACCCGCCCTCGTGCTCGCCCAGGCGCTCGGCGCGGCGCCCGCACCGGCTCGCGCGCCGGCGCCGGCGGCCGCGCCGTCCGCAAAAGGGACCTACAAGCTGGACCCGAATGCGCCCCTGGCCTTCACTTCCGACGCCGGCGGGTTTGATCCGGTGGCCTGCACCACGCCGCTGAACGGGCGAGTCGACATCACCCAGGATCGCGTGCGTCTGCGCGCCAACACCGTCACCGCCTTCAACACCAAGATTGACGGCAAGTGCTATCAGAAGATTTCCCGCGTCGAGGCGCACGGCAACGTCTTCTACGTCACGCCTTTGCGCACGGTGCGGGCCGACAACGCCATCTATGACCCCAACTCCAGCCTGGTCACATTCACCGGCAACGTTGTCGCTGTTCAGGACAAGAACGTCAGCACGGCCGACCAGATGGTCTTCAATGTCGATACGGACGCTGCGGTCCTGACCGGCCAGGTGCACGGCGTGCTCTATCCGGAAACCCGCGAAGAAGCCTTCGCCAAAGCCGACACCAATAGTGACGGCAGGCTCGACAAGGCCGAGTTCGCCAAGACCCTGGACAGCGACGAGCGGCCCATGCCGGACGCTCACTTCAACCGGCTGGACGTCAACCACGACGGCTTTATCTCGAAGGACGAGTTCCTGAATCCGCCCAAGAAGCAAGACGACGGCGCGGCAAAGTGAGCGCGGCCGCCGAGGCTAAAATCCAGTCCCCGCCCGGGCTGATCGTCGCCGATATCGGCAAGTCGTTCCGCGGCCGCGCCGTGGTGCGCAACGTCAGCCTCACCCTGGCGCGCGGCGAGGTCGCCGGTCTGCTGGGTCCCAACGGCGCCGGCAAGACGACCTGTTTCTACATGATCACCGGCCTGATCCCCGTCGATTACGGCGAGATCTATCTGGATGGCCTGGACATCACCCAGCAGCCGATGTTCCAGCGCGCCCGCATGGGCCTGGGCTATCTGCCGCAGGAAACCTCGATCTTCCGTGGCATGAGCGTGGCCGAGAACGTCATGGCCGTGGTCGAACTGCGCGAGAAGGACCGCACCAAGGCCAAGGCCAAGGTGACGGAATTGCTGGAGGAACTGCGCATCGACCACCTGCGCAATTCCCAGGCCCGTTCTCTTTCGGGCGGTGAGCGTCGCCGGGTGGAAATTGCCCGGGCGCTGGCCAGCGATCCGGCCTTCATCCTGCTGGACGAACCTTTCGCCGGCATCGACCCCATGGCGATTTCCGATATCGGCGAGGTGATCAAATACCTCAAAGGCCGCGGCCTTGGCGTGCTGATCACCGACCACAATGTGCGCGAAACCCTGAAGATCATCGACCGCGCCTCGATCATCCATTCCGGCGAGCTGTTGTTCGAAGGCACTCCTGGCGAAGTGCTGCGCAGCCCTGAGGTTCGCCGCGTCTATCTGGGCGACCGTTTCGGCTGAGATCAAGCTGCGGCAGACGGTCGCGTGTTTGCGACGGTCTGCGGCCAAGATTCCTCGCCCGCATTAACCAATCGGTTGCCGACCCGCGCGTAAGCCTGTGAGCAAGAAACGCGCCACGGGAGGCCGCAAGCTTGGCCATAGGCCCCAGATTAGAGCTCAGACAAGGCCAGGGTCTGGTCATCACGCCGCAATTGCAGCAGGCGATCAAACTGCTGCAGCTGTCGAACGTCGAGCTTGAGGCCTTCGTCGAGACCGAGCTGGAAAAGAACCCCCTGCTCAGCCGCGCCGACTCCGACGACGAGCCGGCGGGCGGCGGCGATACCGACGAGGCGCCGGCCCCGGCCAGCGACTACGAAGACTCGCGCGCCGCCGAAGCCGACATGGACGTGCGGCACGACGACCTTTACGCCGACGCTTCTCCGGGCGATCGGGCGACCGGCGATGCGGGCGAGGCGGCGGCGGCCGAGACGGGGGCGGCCGGCGGCGCCATCGACTGGTCCCGCGCCGGATCCGGCGGCTCGTTCGACACCGACGGCGAAGGCTTTGAGGAACGTCTGGCCAGTGAAAAGACCCTGGCCGATCACCTGCATGACCAACTGGCGGTCGCCGGCCTGGCCGGGCCCGAGCGCGCCGTCGCCAGCGTGCTGATCGATTCGGTGGAC
>CAZJBC010000166.1:0-6835 GCA_964543805.1 uncultured Brevundimonas sp. | reverse complement strand
GGCTCAGGAACGGTGCGCGCCGGGACCAGCCGCAGGATTTCATTGTCCAGCGGCGGCATCTGGTCGGTCAGGATGTAGATATTGCCGTCCGGACCCTGATTGATCACCTTGATGCGCTGACAGCGATCCATCAGCAGCTTTTCTTCACCGACGACCTTTTCGCCGTTCATCACCAGGCGCGTCACCTGCATGCCCGACATGCCGCCGACGAAGAGGTTGTTCTTCCAGCCCGGGAACTTGTTCCCGGTGTAGAGCATCAGTCCCGCCGGGGCGATCGACGGGTTCCAGTAGTAGAGCGGCTGTTCCATACCCTCCTGAGCCGTTTTGCCGCCGTTGATCATGGCGCCGGAGTTCTGGCGGCCGTAGCTGATCTGCCCGAAGCCGTAGTTCTTGCCCTTGCGCATGACGTTGATCTCGTCCCCGCCCTGGGGCACGTTTTCGGCGACCCACAGCTCGCCCGTCAGGGGGTTGATGATCGCCGAGTGAATGTCCCGGAAGCCTTGCGCCCAGACCGCGGGATTGGCGTCGGACCTGGAAACGTAGGGATTGTCCTTTGGGATCGTGCCGTCGGTATTGATCCGCAACACCTTGCCCAGCTGGCTGCTCAGGATTGGCGCGTTGAGCCCGGTATCCGTCACGTCGCCGGACAGAATGAACAGGGTCCCGTCACGGCCCTGGACGATCGCGCGAGGCTGGATGTCGACACCTTCGCGCAGGATTTTGATGTCTGTCAGGCTTTTCTCGTCGGCCGACAACCTGGCGCTGGCGATCCGGCCCATGGCCGCCGCGTCCCCCGCCATGCGCGTGTGGTAGGCGAAATAGATCGTGCGATTGCTGGCGAAATTCCTGTCGATGATGACGCCATACATGCCCGAACCCAACCGCGGCATCACCATCTGCGGTACGTTGGCCAGCAGCTCCCCGACCGCGCCGTCCTTGTCCACGATGCGCATGCCGCCGTTGCGGAAGCTGATCAGCATCTTGCCGTTCGGCAGGAAGGTCATGCCCCAGGGCCGGTCGATCTTGGCCACGGTTTCGACGGCATAGCCTTGCGTCCCCTTGACGATCGGCGCCTTGGTCTGGCCGGGGAAAGCCGGCGCCGGCGAATAGCCGTCGTTGGCGTTGCGGTTCGGGCCGCAGAGCGCGGTGATCCGGACCCGTTCAGGCGCACTGCCGGCGACACCGGCGAAATCGGGGCCGACGGGGAACTGTGGGATCGCCGCCCTGGGCTGGGCCGGCTGTTGAGACCAGCTGCCTGTCGAGGTTGTGAGCGCAAGAGCGATGGACAGCCCGGCCGTGGACAGCGAGGCGATAGACCGTGCGAGCTTGACCAAAACAATTCCTCCTCAGATTTTGAAAGGCTCAGCACTACGTTTGAAGGCCCCGCCGGGATCACCCGGACGGTGAAATTCAGGGTTGGATCTGGTCAGACGCCGGTCATCGCCTGAATGAGCCTGCCTTGCAGCGTGTCCATACGCATCGGCTTTTCGCTGGCGATCATGCACAGACAGTCACAGTCCGAGACCACCTGCGGCTGGTGGTCGGCCGAGGCGTCCAGTTCGCAGAAATCGCCGGGCGCGAAGATCTCCCCATCATCGCTGTAGGCGCCCTCCAGCACGGTGGTGAATTCCACCCCCTGGTGCCCATGCGGCGCGGTCTGCCTGCCCACCGGCAATCGCAACAGATAGAGCAGTTCATCGCCGGCAAAACCACGCGCTCTGCGGACTCGCAGGCCCAGAGCCAGCCGCTCGGGCCCGAATTCGACCCGCTCGGCGTCCGGCGCGAGTTCGCCAGGCGACAGGTGCGCCCCCTCCAGCGCCGCCATGGCATTGGCCAGCCGGCCCTCGGAAATGGCGGTGGGCGGCAAGCTTTCAAGCAAGGCGAATCCGGCCGCCTCAAGACGCGCGACCTCATCACGGCAATGGGGGCAATATCCGAGGTGGGCGGAGACAACCGTTGCGAACGACCAGCGCAAGGCGCCGGACGCATATTCGGACAATACAGCCTCGGAAGGATGCTGGCGGGGGGTCATGGGCGTTCTCCAACCAGGCCGCGCAGCCTCGCAACGGCCAGGCGCAGGCGTGATTTGACGGTGCCGAGCGGCAGACCCAACTGGGCGGCGATCTCGGCCTGCTGCTTGTCTTCGTAAAACGACAGACGAACGATTTCCATCTGCTCGGGCGGAAGCTCCGCCACGGCCTGGCGCAGACGGGCCTGGACTTCCGCCGCCTCGCTGGCTGTGTGCGGGGTGGCCTCCTGCACAACCGGCTCATGGGCGCTAAAGGCATAGGCGGTCGCGGACTTTTCACGGCGCAGGCTGTCGATCCTCATGTTCCGTGCGATCGTGAACAACCAGGCGCCAAGATTGGCCCGACCGGGATCGAAGCTGGCCGCCCGGCGCCACACCATCATCAGCGTTTCCTGCGCAAGGTCCTCGGCCCGGTCAGCGGTGGCTCCGCGCAGCATGAGGTAGGTTTTGATGCGGGGAGCAAAGGCAAGGAACAGCGCCTCAAACGCCGAGCGATCCTGCGACGCCACGATGCGCGCGATCAGGCTTTCGGCGTCTAGGTCTTCTGGCGATCGCCCGGTCGACATGCAAGCCCCGCTGGTCCAGTCGTCGCTATCCTTGCGGCGGCGATCCGAAGGTTTCCGGTCAGGATTGACTACGCAATTGAGGGCCACGCCGGTCATGCATGGCAATACGTTTCAAAGGCCCTGTGGGATCACAGGCACGGTCCTCACCCCATCCCCACCAGGCGCTCATTTATGATCGCATGGGCCTGGGCCATGATGCGGTCGATCAGTTCCTTGACGGTCGGCACATCGTGGATGAGGCCCGCCACCATTCCGCAGCTCCAGGCGCCGGCGTCCATGTCGCCGTCGCGCATGATGCGCGGATAAACGCCGGCCACTTCGGGCAGGATGTCCTCGAACTTGATGGCCGCGCCCAGTTCCTTTTCCTTGGCCAGCAGCCGCTCCACGGCCGAGTTGTCGAGTACGCGTTCGGTATTGCGCAGGGGCCGCATGATCAGCCGGGTGTCGAGCTCGGTGGCGGCGACCAGAGCGTCCTTGACGTGCTGGTGGATTGGGGCCTCTTTCGTGGCCATGAAGCGGGTGCCCATGTTCATGCCTTCCGCGCCCATGGCCATGGCGGCGACCAGCGAGCGGCCGTCGGCCATGCCGCCGGAGGCGATGAACGGAATGGTCAGCTCCTCGTCGGCGCGGGGCAGCAGGATAAAATTGGGCACATCGTCCTCGCCCGGGTGGCCGCCGCATTCAAAGCCATCGACACTGACGGCGTCGCAGCCGATCGCCTGGGCCTTGAGCGAGTGGCGCACAGAGGTGCATTTGTGGATCACCTTGATGCCATGCTCCTTCAGAACGGGAAGCACCTGGACCGGGTTGTTGCCGGCGGTCTCAACCACCTTCACCCCGCCTTCGATCACCGCCTTGATATAGCCGGGATAGTCCGGCGGCGTGACCGAGGGCAGGAAGGTGATGTTCACTCCGAACGGCTTGTCGGTCATTTCGCGGCAGCGGGCGATCTCGTTGGCAAGGTCGGCTGGCGTGCGCTGGGTCAGGCCGGTGATGATCCCAAGGCCGCCCGCGTTCGAAACCGCCGCCGCCATCTCGGCGAATCCCACCCAGTGCATGCCGCCCTGGAGGATCGGGTGCTCGATGCCCAGCATTTCGGTGATCTTGGTCTTCATGACGCCTCTCGTTCAAAAACTGGCCTTCCCGTTTAAGGCCGTGGGCGGTTTGTGCAATCGCCTCGGCCAAATCTTCCGCAAATGGCCAAACGGGTCTAGTCTTCGCCTATTCAGAGACCTCATGGCAGATGAGGCGAGGCTTTTTCAGGGAGAAGTCGCATGTGGACGAAATCGGCCTTCACCGCCTGTTTGCTGGCGGGCGCCGCCTTGAGCATCGCAGCGCCCCAGGCGTCCGGCGCAACCACGCCGGCCAAGGCGAAGGCGTCCGCCTGGCATGCTCCGCGCACGGCGTTCGGAACGCCGGATCTGCAGGGCACCTGGAGCAATGTGACGATTACCCAGCTTGAGCGCCCCGCGGCTTACGGGACCCGCACGGTGCTGACGCCCGACGAAGTGCGCCAGCTGGAAGGCCGGGCCATCGACAAGGTCAATTATGAGAACCAGCCCACGGATCCAAAGATCGGCGCCGTCGACACCACCAACAAGAACTGCAACGCCGTTTCAGCCGGCGGCACCGGCGCCGGCGGGCGCGACTGCGGCTACAACGCCGGCTGGAAGGACTCTACCGTCTCGGTCATGCGGGTGAACGGCGAGCCGCGCACCTCGTTCATCACCTCCACGCCCAACGGCCGTATCCCGCCGGCGATCCCGAAACCGGCCAGCGCCTCTCGCGCCGCCCAGGCTCAGCGCGAGGCCGAGCAGGCCGCCGGCGAGAACGCCGTTCAGCGCCCGGGCGCCAATGACAATCCGGAAAACCGCCCTCTGGCCGAGCGCTGCCTGGCCTTCGGCAACACCGCCGGGCCGATGATGCCCAACGGCTATTACAACAACAATATCCGCGTGGTGCAGTCGAAAGACTCGGTCGCCATTTGGCTGGAGATGGTCCACGACGTGCGTATCGTGCGCATCGGCGGCGCCCACCGCACCGACGGCATCCGCCCCTGGTTCGGCGATTCCATCGGCCACTGGGAGGGCGACACCCTGGTGGTCAACACTAACAGTTATCACCCGGGCACCAGCTTCCACGGATCGGACGAAAACCTTGAACTGACCGAACGCTTCACTCGCGTCGGGACCGGCCGGCTGCTCTACCAGTTCACCATCCACGACCCGACGGTCTGGGCCACGGACTGGGGCGGCGAGTACGAGTTCTATCCGACCCAGGGCGGCGGGCTTTATGAATACGCCTGCCACGAGGGCAACTACGGCCTCGAAGATGTCCTGGCCGGCGCCCGCAACCAGGAAGACCAGGCCCGCCGCAACGCCGCGCCCCGGGCGGCGCGGTAGGGCTTGCGTTCAATTCTCGCCCTTACGAGTTCAATAAATACAATATATTATAGGAATTCGTCATCCCGGGCCATGTGCCCGGGATCCATGGTAATGAGCCGCGAAAGGCTGCCTTGATCGCGACGGCGTCGCGATCACACACAAGCCCGCGCCGCGGAGAGATGGATCCCGGGGACTCGCCCCGGGATGACGACAGCGGAGAAGGCCCGCAGAGCGCCGCCACCGGGGAAAATAGGACCCGCCGCCTACTCCTCTGCCGGCGGCCCAGCGCCGCCGCCCCGCCCGCCACCGCGTCCAGGCGCGCCGCCGCGTCCGCCGCCGCCGCCCCGTCCGGGCGCCTGCAACGTCTTGACCAGGTGCTTGGCGACCGCGTCGATCTCGGCCGGGCTGAGGCTGGAGGCGAAGGACGGCATTTCGCCGGCGCCGGATCCGATCACTCGCTTGATGTTGACGTAGTCGTTGCGGCCGGTGATCGGCGGGCCGACGGCGCCCTTGCCATCGGGCGCGTGACAGCCGGCGCAGACACGGGCGTAGGTGCTGGCGCCAAGCGCCAGTTCCTGCGGCGTTGCTGTGACGGCCGCCACGGCGGCGGCGGTTGATGGCGGCGCGGGCCAGGCCTGCACGCCGCCGGCCGGGGCTGCGCCATTCTCGGAGGCGCCGTCCAGCGTCATGGCCACCAGCTCGGCCGGATGGCCGCGGTTGGAGACCGCCACCACCACATATTGACGGTCTTTGTAGACATAGGTCATGGGCGCGGCCGAGACGAGGCTGGGCAGCTCCAGTTCCTTGACCACCTTGCCATCGCGCTTGTCATAGGCGCGGAACATCGGTCCGCCCGAGCCGCCGCCCAGATTGCCGGACTCGCCCAGGTACAAAAGCTCCTTGGTCAGCAGTGGGCTGGGTTTCACGTCCCACTGGCCCATGTGGTCGAAGTCGAGATTGAGGCCCTTGAGCAGCGGATTGTTGCGGATCGCCGGGCCCGCGCCGCCGATCGGAATGCGCCACAGGTGTTCGCCCTTGTTCATGTCGACAGCGACGACTTCGCTGTAGGGCGGCTTGAGGATCGGCAGGCCGCCGGGGCCGGTGACCACCGCCACCGCGCTGCCGCCGGTGACATAGGCCATGTTGGTGTTGGCCGGATTGCCCTTGGCCAGGCCTTGCGAGTTCGGCTTGTGTCGGATCGGAATGTACATGATCCCGGTGTCCGGATCGACCGCCGCGCCGCTCCAGTTGGGGCCGCCGCCATAGCCGGGATAGATGTAGGTGCCCTTCAGGCCCGGCTTGACCTCGACCAGGGGTTCGTAAAGCACGCCCTTGCGGTACTGCTTCATGATCTCGATCGCCTGGGCGCGCAGCTGCGGCGTAAAGTCGATCAGGTCGTTTTCATTGTAGCCGATGGTGTCCAGGGCCGCCGGCCGGGTCGGGAAAGGCTGGGTGGGCGACAGGTGCTCGCCCGGCACGCCGTCGGTCGGCACGGGCCGCTCGACGATTGGCCAGACCGGCTTGCCCGTCACCCGATCGAACACAAACATCAGCCCCTGTTTGGTCAACTGGGTGACGGCCTTGATCCGCTTACCGTTCTGGACAATGTCGTGCAGGATCGGCGCGGCCGGGCTGTCATAGTCCCACACCCCGTGGTGTACGATCTGATAGTGCCACACGCGGCGGCCGGTCCTGGCGTCCAGGCAGACGATGCCGTCCGAGAACAGATTGTCCCCGGGCCGCTCGACGCCGGAAAAGTCATTCGAGGCGTCTTCGGTGGGCAGGTAGACATAGCCCAGCTCCGGGTCCGCCGCCATCATCGACCACACCCCGCCCTGGCCAACATAGGTGTTGCT
>CAZJBC010000165.1:0-6851 GCA_964543805.1 uncultured Brevundimonas sp. | reverse complement strand
CTGGACGCGACCGAACTGGCCGCAGTGCTGGGCGGCGGCGGACGCGGCGCTGGTCCGGGCCGGGGCGCGAGCCCCTCGCCCGCCGGCGCCCGCGCCGGAACCCCGGCTCCGGCCGCCAGCGCTGCTCCGGCTCCCGCCGCCAGCCTGACGGTTCGCAATCAGGGCTAGACGTGAGGCTTAGTGATCAAGACCCGGCATAATCGGGAAACCTCACCCAACGGAATAATGGCTGCGATCGCTCTGGCGCTCGCAGCCATTTTCTTTCCGCTGGCGGGGGCCGCGCAAAATCCTGCGCCCGCGTTCGGCCGACTCGAGATCGGCGAGCGCGCTCCCGACTTCACGCTCACCGGCGCCGACGGCAAGCCGCACAGCCTGAGCGACTACGCCGGCAAAATCGTCGTGCTGGAGTGGACCAGCCCGATCTGCGCCTACACCCGCGCCAAGTACAAATCCGGCAAGATGCAATCCCTGCAACGGGCCGCGGCCGCCAAGGGCGTCGTGTGGCTATCGATCAACACCTCTTCACCCGGAAAACCCGGTTATCTTACGCCCGCCCAGGCCAGGGCCCGCATCGCCTCGACCCGGGCAAAGGTGACCGGTTTTCTGCTGGATACCGACACTCGGGTCGGCCGCACTTACGGGGCCAAAACCACGCCGAGCTTTTTTATCATCGGCAAGGACGGAGCGCTGGCCTACCAGGGCGCCATTGATGACGATGTCTACGCAAACGGGCACGTGACGAAGACCTATGTCACCGAAGCTCTCAATGCCCTTGAAAGCGATCGTCCCGCGCCCACGCCCGAGACCCGGCCTTATGGCTGCGGGGTCGAGTACTAGGGTGAACCAGACCCTGGAGATCGATGCGCGCGGTCACCACTGTCCGGTGCCGACCCTTCGTCTTCAGACGGCGCTGGCCAGTCTGGCCGGCGGCGCCCTTGTACGGCTGCTGGCCGACGATCCCATGGCCGCGGTGGATGTTCCCCATTTCTGCAACGAGGCGGGCCACACGCTGGTGAGAACCGAGCCCCTGGCCTGCGGCATGGCCTTCACTGTGGAACGGCGGGCCTAGGCTTGCCCCGCCGTTCACGTTCCGGACGGGCGTTCATGGCGATCTCGATCTCGGTGGCCAAGGCCCCGCCGAAGAAGACGGCGTTGACGTTCCAGGACAGCCAGATCAGCAAAACGATGACGGCGGCGATCGACCCATAGGTCGCGCCCAGATGCACGATCTGTTCGACGTAAAAGGCGCTGAGCGCCGACATGGCCAGGAACATAAGCGCTGCGGCCAGTCCGCCGATAAGGGAGGCCTGCCAGACAATGGGGCGGCTCGACATGGCGTAGCGGTAAATCAGCGAAAATCCGATCGTCAGGCCAACGGTGGTCCAGGTCCATTCCGACAGAAGAAAATTGACGCCGGCCAGCGGGCTCCAGCCCATGGCCTGGGCCGCGACGCGGATAGCCAGAAAGGCCGCCGTCACAGCGCCCGACAAGACAAAGGCTGAGACAAGCACGACCAGCGCCATCAGATTAAAGCCAAAAAAGCCGCGTGGGGCTTCATCGTCGTGAATGAACGACAGGCCCGCCAGCAGGGCCTTGAATCCTCTGTGAGACGCATAGGCGCCGACGATCAGCGCAAAAGCGCTCTGCAGCGAGACGATCTGCGGCGGCGCCTCGATGAGCCGATGAAGTTCCTTGTCGAACAAAGCCTCGGCCCCGGCCGGCATCATGCGCGAAATCAGTTCGGCCTGGAACGAAGCCTGCTCCGGCGTCGCCAGCAGGCTGTAAAGACCGATCAGGATGGCGACGGCGGGAAACACCGCCAGCATGGCGAAGAACGAGACCCCGCCCACATAGAGCATGACATCGCGGCCCCACAGCCGCAGCAACGCCTTGCCCGCTATCCCGGGCGCCCGCACCGCCCACCGCCCCCACACGGCTGAAGTTTTCATAGTCCTAACTAGCGCCTTTAGGGAGAGTCGGGGAAGGCCCCGCATGCAAGGCGGCGCGCCCTTCCCGGTGAGGGGAAGGACGCGCCTTCAGGCCGTACGAGTGTCGTACCTGAGGCCGGCCGCCGCTCGAGGGACGGGAAGGACGACGTCCAGCCATGACGCGACTATCGTGGGCGGCGGCTGAACCGTGGCTGAACACCGTTAGTACCTAATGCGACAGCATGCGGCGTCCGGTCCCTATCCTGCGCGCCCCTCTTTGCTATGCTGGTCGTACGAGTCGAGAGGTGGAGTTGGTTGTCAGTCCAGGCGCGTGTTCTCATCGTCGCCCGCGAAGATGCGATCGCGGGTCCGCTTGCCGAGGGGCTTGACCGCCTCGGCTGGCGGACCGTCACCGCGCGTGGACCCCAGGCGGCGCTCGTCGCCCTTCACGACCTGCAGATCGAAGCGGCCATAATCGACACGACCTGTGCGGGCGATGACCCGGTCGCTCTGGCCCAGCGGCTGAAAAAGGCCGCCGAGCCCCGCCTCATGCCCATCGTCGCCATCGGTGAGCCGGATGCGTCCAATCGATCGGCCTTCGACCTGACCCTAACTGCGCCGCTGCATCCGGCCCAGGCCGTCATGCGGCTGGAAACCCTGGTGCGCATGGCGGTAGCCGAGGAAGAGTTTGAGTTGAGGCTCGAGACCTTCGCCGAAAAAGGCCGCCGCCTGGACATGCCCGACCGCGACGGCGGCAATTACCGGATCCTGGCCGTCGGCGAGCCGGCCCCCCAATTCCTGGCCCTGTCCAACGCCCTGGCCAAGGACGGCGCCCAGGTGGTCGGCGCCTTCACCGCCTATACAGCCTTTGACTATCTGCACGAGCGGGCGTTCGACGCCGTGGTGCTTTGGGGCGGCCAGGACCATACCGAAGCCCTGTCCATCGCCGCCGGCATGCGCCGCAACACCCGGCTCTACCACATCCCGACCATGCTCTACCTGGCCGAGGACTCTTACGTCGGCGTCAATGAGGCCTTCCACAAAGGCATTACCGATGTCGCCTCGCCGGAATCGCCGGAGGCCGAGACCTCGGCGCGGGTGGTCGAACTGGCCCGCTGCTATCGCCGCCAGACCCTGATCCGCGGGGCGCTTGAGCGGGCGCGCTCGACTGGCCTGATGGACGCCTCCACAGGCCTGTTCACCCGTGAACTGTTCGCAGGTCACCTGGCGCGGATGGCCGCCGCGGCCCGCGCGCGCAACCGGCCGCTGTCGGTCTGCGTCCTGCGCGTCTCCGACACCGACGAAATCAAGAAGGTCCGCGCCGGCGGATGGCTTGATCGCGCCGCGCCGCAGATCGGCTCGATGGTCAGCCGGCTGGTGCGCGTCGAAGATACCGCCGCGCGCCTGGCGCCAGAGGTCTTCGCCCTGGCCCTGCCGGCCACCGCCAGCCACGAAGCTCGCTCCGCCGCCGAACGCATCGCCGCGGTGATCGGCTGCACCGCCTTTGACGCCGGAGATGGCAAGCCGCCGTTTGTGGTCTCTTTCGACATCGGCATCGCCGCCGTCGAGCCGGGCGAGAATCCGGCCAACGCCCTGGAAAGGGCGGCCGCAAAGTCCCTTCAAAGAACGGGGTAGGTCATGCCGAACGATCAAGTCACACTGTTGCTGCCGTTTGTGTTCTTGCTGATGGCGTTCCGGATCTGGAGCGGCGGCGCGCGCCTGCGCCGCGTGCGGATCGAGACCATGTGGATCTTCCCGGTGATATTCATCGGGCTGATCGGGTTCGGAATCTATGCCGACCGGCCCAACTGGAGCGATCCGGTCGTCGTAGCCATTCTTGTCGTTTCGGCGGTGGCGGGCCTGGGGCTGGGCTGGTTTCGCGGCCGACTGGTCAAGATCACCGTTGATCCCGAAACCCACACCCTGCAGAGCCAGAATTCGGCCATGGGCATGGTCATCCTGGCCGTCATCTACCTTATAAAATACGCCGCCCGGACCTTCCTGTCGGGCCACGCCGATGACTGGCACATCTCGGTCCCTGCAGTCACAGACGGCTTTCTGCTGATCGCGTTGGGTACGATCGTCGGTCGCCGCATCGAGATTCTGATCCGGGGCCTGCGCCTGCTGAAGAAGGCCCGCGAGGACAAGGCGGCCGGAAAGACGGTCCCCGCCGAGGTTAGCGAGGACCACGCCTAGCCCAGCGCCAGCCGCGCCAGGTCCTTCAGGATGCGTTCCGCGGACGCCAGCCGGGCCTCCGGGCTTTCCCACTCGCCGCGCACCACGACCTTCTGGTCGGGGCGAACCTTCCAGATGAGGCTGTTCTTCGTAACGTGCTGGACCAGAGCCAGCGGGTTGGGGAAGGCGTCGTTGCGGAACGCGATCACCGCGCCCTTGGGCCCGACATCGACCTTGGCGACATTGGCCTGGCGGCACAGGGCCTTGATGGCGACCACCTTCAGCAGGTGCCCGGCCTCTTCGGGCAAAGGACCGAACCGGTCGATCAGTTCAGCGGCCAGGGCCTCGCGATCCTCGGGCCGTTCGGCCTCTGACAGGCGGCGATAGAGCGCCAGACGCACATTCAGGTCAGGCACGTATTCCTCGGGGATCAGCACGGCGACACCGGTATTGATCAGCGGCGACCAGCCGCGATCCGACGCGACCTCTTCGCCGCCCTTGGCCCGCAGTTCGGCGACAGCGTCTTCGAGCATCTGCTGATAAAGCTCGACCCCGATCTCGCGGATGTGGCCGGACTGTTCGTCGCCCAGCAGATTTCCGCCGCCGCGGATATCCAGGTCGTGGCTAGCCAGCTGGAAACCGGCGCCTAGACTATCCAGCGACTGCAGCACCCGCAGTCGCTTTTCCGCCGACAGCGATACCTGCTTGTTGGGCGGCGTGGTCAGATAGGCGAAGGCCCGCTGCTTGGCGCGCCCCACCCTGCCCCGCAGCTGATAGAGCTGCGACAGGCCAAACATGTCCGCCCGATGGATGATCAGGGTGTTCGCCGTGGGGATATCGAGGCCGCTTTCAACGATGGTTGTCGAAAGCAGCACGTCGTACTGGCCGTCGTAGAAGGCGCTCATCACGTCTTCCAGCTGGGTCGCGGCCATCTGGCCGTGGCCGGTGACGAACTTCACTTCGGGAACCTGATCACGCAGGAACTTTTCGATGTCGGTCAGGTCCTTGATGCGCGGCGCCACGTAATAGGCCTGGCCGCCGCGGTACTTTTCGCGCAGCAGCGCTTCGCGGATGGTCACCGGATCGAACTCGGACACATAGGTGCGCACCGCCAGCCGGTCGACCGGCGGGGTGGCGATGATCGACATCTCGCGAATACCCGACAACGCCATCTGCAGGGTGCGCGGAATGGGCGTGGCGGTCAGGGTCAGGACGTGGACCTCGGCCCGCAGATTCTTCAGCGACTCCTTGTGAACGACGCCGAAGTGCTGTTCCTCGTCGACGATCACCATCCCCAGATTGGCGAACCCGACCTGTTTCGACAGCACCGCATGGGTGCCGACCACGATCTCGACCTCACCCTTCTTCAGGTCCTCGCGCGTCTGGACGGCCTCGACGTGCGGGACCATGCGCGAGAGCCTCCGCACCTTGATCGGCCAGCCCTGAAAGCGTTCGATGAAAGTCTTGTAGTGCTGCCGGGCAAGCAGCGTGGTCGGACAGACAACCGCCACCTGATGGCCGCTCATGGCCACGACAAAGGCCGCCCGTAGCGCCACCTCGGTCTTGCCGAAACCCACGTCGCCGCAGATCAGCCGGTCCATGGGCCGTCCCGCCGCCAGATCGGCCAGTACATCGCCGATGGCGTTCAACTGATCGTCGGTTTCCTCGTACGGGAAGCGGGCGCAGAATTCGTCGTAGAGGCCGTGAGGCGGATCGACCTCCTCGGTCGTGCGCATGGCCCGCGCCGCGGCGATCTTGATCAGGCCGTCGGCCATGTCACGCAGGCGTTCCTTGGCTTTCGCCTTGCGCGCCTGCCAGGCGGCGCCGCCCAGCCGGTCCAGCTGCACGCCCTCGCTTTCGGCGCCGTAGCGGGTCAGAAGGTCGATGTTCTCGACTGGCAGGTAGAGCTTGGAGTCGGCCGCGTAGTGAATCTCCAGACAGTCGTGCGGCGCCTGCTGGACCTCGAGCGTTGTCAGACCCTCATAGCGGCCGATGCCGTGGTCGATGTGGACAACCAGATCGCCGGCATTCAGGGACGATGCCTCGGCCAGGAAATTTGCGGCGCGCTTTTTCTTCTTCGGCCGCGCCAGCCGGTCGCCGAGGATGTCGGTCTCGGAGATGACCGCCAGGTTGCCCGTCTCGAACCCGTGCTCCAGCGGCAGCACCGCCCGCTGGGGACGTTTGGGATCCGCCGCCTTGGCCGCCTGCCAGTAGGCCGCCAGGGAAATGCCCGTCAGCCCATGGTCGCCGAGCATCATGGAAAGCCGCTCCGACGAGCCCTCGGACCAGGACGCAAACATCACCCGCTTGCCCGCCGCAGCCAGGGCGCTGGCGTGCGCGGCCGTCGCCTCGAACAGGTTGACGCTGTCCTGGGCGCGTTCAGCGGTGAACTGGCGGCCCATACGCGCGCCCATGTCGAGGACGCCGGGCTTGTCAGTCTGGAAAGGCGAGAACCGGCGGTTAGCGAAATCGGCGATCCGCATCTCGGTTTCGTCAGCGGTCAGGTAGAGACCGGCCGGCGGCAGGGCGCGATAGTGGGTCGCCTTCTCGGTCTCGCTGCGCGCTTCATAGGCGTCGGCGATCATCGCCAGCCGCTCGTCCCGCGCCTCGGACGCCTGGTGATCCACAGCGATCAGAGCGCCGGTCGGCAGATAGTCGAACAGGGTCTCCAGCCGCTCGTAGAACAGCGGCAGGTAGTGTTCCAGCCCCTGTCGCCGCTGACCGGCAGAGACCGCGTCGTACAAGGCA
>CAZJBC010000164.1:0-6871 GCA_964543805.1 uncultured Brevundimonas sp. | reverse complement strand
AAGCGCGATCAGCACCTGTTTGCCGACCGTCCAGTTCAGGAAGGAGTCCGTGAACGGCTTATCCGAGCGGCGGTTTTCTTCCTTCAGCTTGGTGAACACCGGACTTTCGTGCAGGCGCAGGCGGATCCACAGCGAAATGGCCAGGAGAACCGCCGAGAACAGGAAGGGGATGCGCCAGCCATTGCGCAGGGTGAACTCGTCCTCGCCGACCAGGGTGCGGGTCACCAGCACGACCAGCAAGGCTGCGCCCAGGCCAAAGGCGGCCGAACAGCCCAGCCAGCTGGCGTTGACGCCGCGCTTATTCGGTTCGGCGTGCTCGACAATATAGATCGCCGCCCCGCCCCATTCACCGCCCAGAGCCAGACCCTGAAGAATACGCAGGCTGATGAACAGCAGGGGCGCGTAGATGCCGGCCGTGGCGTAGGTCGGCAAAAAGCCGATGGCAAAGGTCGACAGACCCATCATCGCCATGGTGATCAGGAAGGTCGCCTTGCGGCCGATCCGGTCGCCGATTCGGCCGAAGATCAGTGCGCCGACAGGGCGGAAGGCGAAGCCGACGAAAAAGCTGAGCAGGGCGAAGATCGTGCCCGTGGTCGGATCCAGGGCCGAGAAGAACACCCGGGTCATGATCGCGACCATCGGGACATAGAGGAAAAAGTCGTACCACTCGAAGGCCGTGCCGGCCGTCGAGGCCGCGATCACCGTCTTGATGCCTGCCGTCTTGGTCGCCACGCCCAGTCCCCCGCCTGTTTTGCGGCAAGGTGTAGCATCGGCGCGGGCCGGGGCAAGGGCGGCGCTAACGGCGCTTTAGGCCGCTGCTTCCTCCGCCGCCGGCCCGGCGCCGGCCAGGCGGGCGATTTCGTCGAGCAGACTGTTGGGATTGATCGGCTTGCCGACCACCCCGTTCATGCCGGCGTTGAGATAATCCTGGCGCTGGTGGGCCATGACATTGGCGGTGAGCGCGATGATCGGCAGGTCGCGGGCGGGACCGTCGAGCGCGCGGATCCGCCGGGTGGCTTCCACCCCGTCTATGCCGGGCATCTGGATATCCATCAGGATCAGGTCAAAGGCGCCGCGGGCGGCGGCCTCGACCCCATGCTCGCCGTCCTCGGCGGTCTCGACGGCGGCGCCCAGGTTCTCCAGCATCTTGCGGGCGATCATCCGGTTGACCGCATTGTCCTCGACCACCAGGATCGACAGGCCGTCCAGATAGCCGGCCTCGGCCACCACCTCGGCGCGGACGGCCTCGGTGGCCGGGGCGGCGATTTCGATCCAGAACATCGAGCCTTCGCCGAGCCGGGATTTGACCCCCACCTCGCCGCCCATCATCTCGGCCAGGCGCTGGGTGATGGCCAGGCCAAGACCCGTGCCGCCGAACCGGCGGGTGGTCGAACCGTCCGCCTGGGAGAAGCGCTGGAACAGGCTGGACTGGGCTTCGCGGGAAATGCCGACCCCGGTGTCCCGCACCTCCAGGCGAAGGCGCTGGCCGCCCGGGCTGTCCAGCAGCCGGGCGCAAATCGAAACCTCGCCGTGCAGGGTGAACTTGACCGCATTGCCGACCAGATTGAACAGCGCCTGGCGCAGGCGAACCGGATCAATGGAGACCCAGCCCCTGGCCTGCCCGCGATCGACGGTAAGTTTCAGGCCCTTGGCTTCGGCCTGGCCGCGGATGAGGCTGGCGACGCCCTCGACCAGATGGCCCGGATTGACCGGCTCAGGGTTCAGCTCGAGCTTGCCCGCCTCGATCTTGGAAAAATCCAGTACATCATTGAGCAGTTCGGCCAGCATCTCGCCACAGCCGACCGCCTGGCGCAGCATCCTGCGGCCCTCGTCGGTGAGCGGCTCGCTGTTGAGCAGGTGCAGGACGCCCATCACTCCGTTCAATGGCGTGCGAATCTCGTGGCTCATATTGGCCAGAAAGCTGGCCTTGGCTTCGCTGGCCGCCTCGGCCGCTTCCAGGGCCTCGGCCAAGGGCGTGACGTTCTGGGAAATTCCCTTCAGCCGGTACTGACCGGAGGGCGTCGGCTCGGTTCGGAAGGTTGCGCGGACGTGTATCCAGCGCGCGTCCTTGGTGATCATGCGGTGCTGGAACCAGCCTTCGCCACCTTCCTTGATCGCCTTGCCGGTAATTTCGTTCATGCCCGCCAGATCTTCGGGGTGAACAAGCACGCGGAATTTTTCGCCGGTCGCCATCTCGTCCTGTGACCATCCGGCCATGGCGCAGAAGTCGGCCGACCAGGTGCGGGTATTGGTGTCCGGATCGAAGGACCAGGCGCCGATGCCGGCGGCCTCGGCGAGCAGGCGGCTGTTGTGGCGCGCCTCATCAAGCTCGGCGTCACGTTCCCGCTCGGCGGTGATATCGCGCAGCACGGCGATGAACTGGCCGTTGTCGAGGGGCTTGTGGTAGCCGGTGTACCAGCGCCACGCCCCGCTTTTCGTGGACAGGCGCACGGTGTGTTCCGCATCACGCCCGGCGCGCAGTTCATTGGCCGAATGGGCGGCGATGGCGATGTCGTCGGGATGGATGACCTCGACGCAAGGACGGCCGACGAGCTCGCCCTCGCTCCAGCCGGTGGCGAGCGTCCAGGCCGGATTGACAACCTTGAAGGTGTTGTCAGCGGCGACGACGGCCATCAGTTCGCGGCTGTTGTCGAACAGCCAGCGGATCGAGTCTTCCTTGCGGTTCACGTCTCTCATCGCCCCCACGTTTCCCGGGATCGTAAGGGCCAGCCGTAAATAGTGTCTTGATATGCCCAAAATGGGGACAGGAGACTTTTGCGGCCCTAAAAGGCGTTCAGCCCGGTGATCGCCCGGCCCAGGATCAGGGCGTGGACGTCGTGGGCGCCTTCGTAGGTGTTCACGGTCTCGAGGTTCGAGGCGTGGCGCATGACGTGGTATTCGCCCGAAATGCCGTTGCCGCCGTGAATGTCGCGCGCGACGCGGGCGATATCCAGCGCCTTTCCGCAGTTGTTGCGCTTCATCAGGCTGATGGCCTCGGGCACCCAGGCTCCGGTGTCGATCAGGCGGCCCAGGGCATAGGCGCCTTCCAGGCCAAGCGCGATCTCGGTCTGCATGTCGGCGAGCTTCTTTTGCACCAGCTGGCGTTGGGCGAGCGGGCGGTTAAACAGCATGCGGCTCATGGTGTAGTCGCGGGAGGCGTGCAGGCAGAACTCGGCCGCGCCCATGGCGCCCCAGGAAATACCGTAGCGGGCCTTGTTGAGGCACGAGAACGGGCCGCGAAGGCCTTCCACGCCAGGCATCAGCTGGCTTTCCGGCACGAAGACGTCGGTCAGCGAAATCTCGCCGGTCACCGAGGCGCGCAGGGAAAGCTTGCCCTGGATCTTCGGGGTCGAAAGGCCTTCCGACCCGCGATCGACCAGGAAGCCCCGGATCTTGCCGTCCAGCTTGGCCCACACCAGGCAGACGTCCGAGATCGGCGAATTGGTGATCCACATCTTGGCGCCGTTGAGGACGTAACCACCGTCTACCGCCTTGGCGACGGTGCGCATCGAGGCCGGATCCGAGCCGCCGTCCGGCTCGGTCAGGCCAAAACAGCCGACGATCTCGCCGCGGGCCATGCCCGGCAGATATTTCATGCGCTGGTCTTCGGAGCCGAAGGCGTAGATCGGATACATGACCAGCGAGGACTGCACGCTCATGGCCGAGCGGTAGCCGGAGTCGACGCCTTCCACCGCCCGGGCGATGAGGCCGTAGGCGACGTGAGAGACACCTGAGCCGCCGTATTTCTCAGGCAGGGTTGCGCCCAGGAAGCCTTGAGCGCCCATCTCGGTCATGATCTCGCGGTCGAACCGCTCCTCGGCATAGGCCGACACCACCCGCGGCAGCAGCTTTTCGCGCGCATAGGTCTGGGCGGCGTCCGAGATCATCCGCTCGTCCTCGGTCAGACGGCTGGTCAGATCGAGCGGGTCTTCCCACTGGAAGGTTTTGACGGTTTCGCCGGAATCGTGGGCCATGGCGGGCATCCTTGAGGGGCTGGTTTGCGCGACCGATTAGGCCGCAGCCGCTCAAAGGTCAAACCGCGCGGGGCGCTAGGTCTTGCTGGTGATGTCCGCCAGAGCGGCGGCGACCTGGGTCACGTCGTAGGGCTTGCGGATGATCGGCGCATCGAAACCCTGAGGCGCCATGTCGTTGTCGCCGTAGCCAGTGGCGAACACAAAGGGGATGCCCAGGCTGAGCAGGGCCCGGGCCACGGGCTCGACCGAGGTTCCGTTCAGATCAACGTCCAGAACCGCCGCCTCGACGTTGGAGCCGATCAGCCCCATCGCTTCCTCGACACTGGCCGCCTGGCCGACGATGACGCCGCCGGCGTCGGACAGGCTGTTTTCCAGCTCCATGGCCAGCAGCAGGGAATCCTCGACAATCAGAATTCTCAGGCCCGCCAGGCCGGCCGCGGGCATGGGCCGCGTTGCCCGGTCCGCCGGGCTTGCCGGTGCGGGCGGCGTGGCTGTGACGTGCGCCTCGGGCGCCTCGGAGCCCGCCTGAACCAGGGCGCCGTCGCCGGACGAAATCTTCGCCCATACGCCGGTGGGCCGAAATTCCAGACGCACCTCGCCGTCCAGCTCGCGGCCGGTGACGTTCTGCAGCAGCACCGAGCCGAATCCCTGGCGCGACGGCAGGCTGGTCGGCGGCCCGCCAGTCTCGATCCAGTCCAGATCGACCCCGCCGGCGGCGTTGCGACTCCAGCGCACGTCGACGCGGCCAGATTCGGTGGACAGGGCGCCAAATTTCAACGCGTTGGTGGCCAACTCGTGCAAAGCCAGGGCCAGGGCGTTGGTGGCCCTGGGCGTCAGGGACATGTCCGGACCGTCCCAGCGGGTCTGGCTTGGGGCAAGGCCGCCCAGTTCGGCGTTGACGATGTGCCGCACCTCGGCGCCGCGCCAGCGGGTGGCGGTCAGCAGGGTGTGGGCCGAGGCCATGGCCTTGAGCCGGCCCGAGAAGGTTTTCAGAAAGCCGTCCAGCGAAGGCGCGCGCCGGGCCGACTGCAGAGCCATGGATTGCACCGAGGCCAGAACATTTTTTACACGGTGATCCAGTTCGGCCACCAGCATCTCGCGGCGGGCCTCGGCGGCCTTTCGGGCGGTGATGTCCTGCAGCACGCCCAGCAGGCGGATAACCTCGCCCTTGTCGTTGCGCACCGGCGTGCCGGCGCTGAGCAGCCAGATCAGGGCGCCGTTGTCGACCCGAAAGGCCCGATGTTCGATCTTGTAGGACTCGCCCGACTTGACCGATCCCAGGATGGTCTCACGCACCCAGTCCAGATCCTCCGGATGGGTGAAGCTGAACAGACGATCGCCCTTGGCGGCGCCTATCAGGCCGGACCGGGCGCCCAGAATGGTCGCCGCCCGGTCGCTTAGATAGAGTTTGTCGTTCTCGATATCCCAATAGGTCGCGCCCATGTCGGCCGCGCGCATGGCCAGTTCCAGCCAGGCTTCCTCGGGCTTGGTCGCCAGCGGGGGCATGGAGGGACCCGATCGGATGGGGGACAAGATGCTCACTACCGCGACATAGTAGCGCACGGAACGGGGCCAGCGCCAGCATTTCGGCGTGACAAGCGGAACCGCAGCTGTAATTGTCCGTTCCCTCGGCGGACTTATTCAAATCGCCGGAGAAACCCATGACCACCGAACCTGCACCCGCCCAGGCCAAGGCCGCCAAGATCGTCAAAACCGCCAATGGCGCGGCGCGCAAGGCAGACCGCAAGATCACCAGCCTCAGCCGCGAAGCCGATCACGATATCAATAGCCTCGCTCACCGGGCCGAAGCAGCCGCCAAGCGCGCCGAGTCGGCTCTGCATGACGGCGTCGAAGCGTTGCGCGGTCACACCCAGGCCTATGTGGAAACCGCCGCCCGGTCGCTGGACGACGCCCGCGCCGTTGTCAGCGACAAGGTGCGCGAGCGGCCGCTAACCGGCCTGCTGGCCGCTGCCGGCGTCGGACTGCTCCTGGGCCTGCTTATCGGGTCCGGCCGCCGCCGCTGATGCTGTCGAAAGTCCTGGTCATCATCCTGCTGATCGTAGCCCTGGCGACAGGGATGGCGGTCGCCGTGGGGGCCCTGGCTTTCGCACTCTACGCCGCCCTGGCCCCTGGTCTCGGCCAGGCCGGAGCGGCCGCCGTCGTGGCTGTCGTCTTTGTCGTTATTATCTTGCTGATCGCCCTGCTGGCCGCCCTGGCCGGCAAACCGAAGCGGCGCGCGGACGACGCCGGGCTGATGGACCGGCTGATGGAGATCGCCCGGGAAAAGCCCATGCTGGCTGTCGGCGCCGCCATCGCGGCGGGCATCCTTGCCATCCGCAATCCCGCGTGGGTCGCCACGGTCGTCGCCGCCTTCATGGACCAGCCGCGCAACAAGAAATGAACAATCCCTCGGGGGAACGGCGCGCCCGGCGGCGCGTTGATCAACCACAACCTTGGGAGACGCAACATGCTCAGATGGGCGCTTATTTTTCTGGTCATCGCCTTGATCGCTGGCGTGCTCGGATTCGGCGGCATCGCTGGCTCAGCGGTCGGAATCGCCAAGCTTTTGTTCCTGGTGTTCCTGGTGTTGTTCGTGGTCTCGGGCATCATGCACTTGGCCCGCGGACGAACGCTCTAGCGGTCCGGTAAGGTCGGCAAGGCCGCCGCGGTCATTCGACCGGGCGGCCTTTTCCTGTCCGGGTTCAGCTTATTTCTTGCCGCCGCCGAGCACGGTGCGGGTCTTGTCCTGGATCGCAGCGCCGGCGTCGCGCGCAGCGGTCTGGGTTTTGTCCACCGCCTGGTCGATCACCGGCGCGGCGCTGGCGGCCGCCTGGGCGATCTTCTGATCGGCGACGTGGCCGCCGTCGCTAAACGAGCCGGTCACGGCCGCCAGGGTG
>CAZJBC010000163.1:0-6912 GCA_964543805.1 uncultured Brevundimonas sp. | reverse complement strand
CCTTGCCCAACCTGCGCAGACCGGGCGGCGTCTTCAACCTGCATCCCCAGCTTAGCGAGGGGGAGGCCGAAACCCGCAAGAGCCAGCAAGCCAACCGCGCCCTGATGGCCGAGGTTGGCCTGGCCATGAAGACCGGATCGGCGAGCCGGGTGCGGCCGACCGGCCAGGGCGGCCGGGTTGTCTCGGTTTCGCTGGTGATCAAGCATGTCGGGGCTGTCCTGGGCGTCCTGACCATCGAGGGCGGCGACGTCGACGCGATCGTCGCCAAGCAGCGCGCGGCGCTTATCCCGTTCATCGCCCTGGCGCTGCTGGGCACGATCGGCTCGTCCCTGTTGCTCAACATCCTAATCGCCCGGCCGGTTCGCAAGCTTTCCATGGCCGCCGATCTGGTGCGCCTGTCGCGGGCGCGCTCGATCTCGCTGCCGGAGATCTCGCGCCGCGATGACGAGCTGGGGGACTTAAGCCGTAGCCTGGAGACCATGACCGACGCCCTGTCGGAGCGCATGGACGCCATCGAACGGTTCGCCGCCGACGTGGCGCACGAGATCCGCAACCCCTTAACCTCGGTCCGATCGGCGGTGGAGACGCTGGATCTGGTCAAGGATGAGGCGTCCCGCCAGAAGCTTATGAACATCCTCAAGCAGGATGTCGGGCGCATGGACCGGCTGATCACCGACATCTCCAACGCCTCGCGCCTGGACGCCGAACTGTCGCGTGAACAGCCGCGCGCCATCGATGCGGCCAAGCTGATGGGCGACATCGTGGCTGTCTACCAGGCCTCGTCCAAGAACAAGCCGGCCAGAGTGGTCTTCGAGACGCCCGATACGCCCATGCCGGTGGCCGGCCGCGAAGGCCCGCTGGGTCAGGTGTTCCGCAATCTCATCGACAACGCCCTGTCCTTCACCACCCTGGCAGGCCGAGCCGGCGCCAGCGTGCGCATCGCCATGCGGCGCGAGGCCGGCCAGATTCTGATCCAGGTCGACGACGACGGGCCGGGCATACCGCCCGAGACGCTGGAGCGGGTGTTCGAGCGGTTCTACACCTCGCGGCCCAAGGCCTCGCGCATCGTCGGCGGGGCCGGCAATTCGGGCTTGGGCCTGTCCATCGCCCGGCAGATCGCCCTGGCCCACAATGGCCGGCTGTGGGCTGAGAACCGCACCGGCCCGGATGGCGAAATTCTCGGCGCGCGCTTCATCTTCGCCCTCCCGGCCGGGGGGAGCGCATGATTGTTCACGGGGTGCTGGTCGCCCAGCAGTCGGGCGGGCGGAGGCGGGGGGTGCTGATTCGCGGGCCGTCCGGATCGGGCAAGAGCGATCTGGCTGTGCGGCTGCTGGATGAAGGCTATCTGCTGGTCGCCGACGATCAGGTGTTGCTGTGGACCTCGGCCGGGCGCCTGTTCGGCCGGGCGCCGGACGCTCTGCACGGCCTGATCGAGGTGCGCGGCCTGGGCATTCGCCCCCACACCGCCATTTCCTTTGCGCCGGTCAATCTGATCGTCACCCTGCACGACCGCGACCAGATCGCGCGAATGCCGGAACCTGAACACGAAACCCACCTTGGGCTCAACGTGCCCGTTATCCGTCTGGCGGGATTCGAGGCATCGACGCCGGCCAAATTGCGGCGTGTGCTGATGACGCTTGGATAAGGCCGCCAACGGGCGTATCTAGCCTTCCTTTCGCGTTGGGCCCCTGCGGCCGCGGCCGGAGATTTGTCCCTTGGGGCTGACAGTATGATCGGCTTGGTGGTCGTCACTCACGGGCGCCTTGCCGAGGAATTCGTTCTGGCGATGGAGCACGTCGTCGGCCCGCAGAGCGGCGTGCGCGCCATCTGTATCGGGCCGGAAGACGATATGGAGCGTCGCCGCCGCGATATCCTCAAGGCCTGCGCCGACGTGGACGAGGGCCAGGGCGTGGTGCTTTTGACCGACATGTTCGGCGGCACGCCCTCGAACCTGGCCATTTCGGTGATGGAACAGACCCACGCCGAGGTGATCGCCGGCCTGAACCTGCCGATGCTGATCAAGCTGGCCAGCGTGCGCGGCCGCATGGACCTGCAAAGCGCCGTGGCCGCCGCCCAAGAAGCCGGCCGCAAATACATTTCGGTGGCCTCCTACCTGCTGACGGGCGACAAATGACCGTCCGGCGCACCGTCGACATCTGCAACGAGCGCGGCCTGCATGCGCGGGCTTCGGCCAAGTTCGTAAAGCTGGCGTCAGGCTTCGACGCTGAGGTGCGGGTCGGGCGCGACGGCCAGATGGTCGACGCCCGCTCGATCATGGGGCTGATGATGCTGGCGGCCGGCGTCGGCTGCCAGGTGGAGATCGAGGCTGACGGCCCTCAGGCCCAGGAGGCGCTGGACGCCCTGACCACGCTGATCGAAAACCGCTTCGAGGAAGACCGCTAAAGGCTCTTGCCGCCCTGCGCCGCGCGCAGAGCCTGATGGTCCAGGTTGGCGAATTTATAGGGATCGCGGACGTGCCGCAGGAATGAGTCCAGAACTCTTTCGCCAAAACCCTGGACGCCCAAAGCCCTGATCGCCGCCAGGCCTGCGGCTTCCGTCGGACGCGCCAGGCACTTAACAAAGCCCAGGTCGTGATATTCGAACCCGAACCGTGCGGCGGTCATCCGCAGCGCTTTGCTCGTATAGAAAAACACGTGGTGGCCCTGTTGCGGGTTAAGATAGGGCCAGTCCGGTCCCTGGCGCTCCCAAAGATCGGTGGTGAAAAACACCAGTCTCGCCGCCGATCCCAGCATGGCGTCCAGGTCCGCGGCGGGATCGGCCAGGTGCTCGAACACCTCAAAGGCCGAGATCATCTGCCATGTCCGCCGGCCTGGCGCGGCCATGAACCCGTCCATGAAAAAGGGGGCGGCGTATTTGTCGGAAGCAAAGTACCGCCAGCCGCGGTCGCGCATCATCCTGGCGAACAGGCCCGTTCCGGCCCCGTAGTCCAGGCAGTCGCCAGCGGGGTCAAAGCCCATCACCTCGAGCGCCGCCGAGAGGGTCAGGGCGCAGCCGACGCTGCGCTCGGCCGCGCCGGTGTCGAAGCCGGTTCCATTCTCGGCATAGGCTTCATCCAGCCAGTAGGGGGCTTCGGACTGCAGGCTGCCGCAGGCCTCGCACTCGAAATAGCCAACGTCGTATTTGTCCAGAACCGCCAGGCCCCAGATCCGGTGGGCCGGTCCGCCGCACAGGCGGCAGCTGATCTCGGGGCTAGGCGTTGACAGCCTCCGGCGCGTCCATGGTCATGGGCTTCAGGCCCAGGTCGGCGAACAGGGCGGCGTCTTCGCTCTGTTCAGGGTTGGGCGTGGTCAGCAGCACGTTGCCGACGAAGATCGAATTGGCGCCGGCCAGAAAACACAGGGCCTGCAGCTCACGGCTCATGTGATCGCGGCCGGCCGACAGGCGCACCACCGACTTGGGGCAGACCAGACGGGCGACGGCGATCATGCGTACGAACTCGATGCCGCCCACGGACTTGGACCCGCCCAGCGGCGTGCCCGGCACCGGCATCAGGTCGTTGATCGGCAGGCTGTCGGGATGGTGGGGCAGGGTGGCCAGGGCGTGCAGCAGGCTGGCGCGGTCGGCCCGCTCCTCGCCCATGGAGACGATGCCGCCGCAGCAGGTCTTCAGGCCGGCGGCGTGGACGTGATCCAGGGTGTCGAGCCGGTCCTGGTAGGTGCGGGTGGTGACGACCTTGCCGTAATATTCCGGGCCGGTGTCGAGGTTGTGGTTGTAGTAATCCAGGCCCGCCTCTTTCAGGGCGACCGCCTGATGAGGCTGCAGCATGCCCAGCGTCACACAGGTTTCCAGGCCCATGGCCTTGACGCCGGCGATCATGGCCGAAACCTTCGGCAGGTCGCGGTCCTTGAGGTCCCGCCAGGCCGCGCCCATGCAAAAGCGCTGGGCGCCGCCGGCCTTGGCCCGGGCCGCCTCGTTCAGCACGCGCTGGACTTCCATCAGCTTGGACGCATCCACGCCGGTGTCGAAGGACTGCGACTGGCTGCAATAGCCGCAGTTTTCCGGGCAACCGCCGGTCTTTACGGACAGCAGTTGCGAGATCTGCACCTCGGCCGGGTCGAACCAGCGGCGGTGGACGCTCGCCGCGCGAAACACCAGCTCGGTGAACGGCAGCTCGAACAGGGCTTCAATTTCCCCCTTCGTCCAGTCGTGGCGGGGCATTGCGGGATCGGCGGCGGCGGTGTCGAAGGCCATCAGGTTTCCCTTTGCAGGCGTTGAGCTCTGGCCTCTACCAGCGGGCGGCGGCCTTGGCTACTATGGGCGAAGGGTCATGGGCGCCTCAAGGGCGGGGGACATGCGGACATGCGCAAAATTCTGGCGGCCATCGCCCTCATGATCTCAGCCTGCGCCAGTCAGCCGGCCGCGCCGACGAGTCCGCCTTCGGTCTCACGCCTCACCCTGGTCGAGGTCAAACTGGTCGCGCCCGACAAGACCTATGGCGGGATCGCCTATGTGAAGATCACCGGCCTCGTTCACGGCCAGGTCGGCCCGGGCGAGGCCGTCGTCGGGCTGGGATCTCTGCCAAAGAACGCCGCGGGCGCCTATGACTATGCCTCCAACTTCCAGCTGATCGTTCCAGCGGCGGGCCAGCCGGCCAACGAAGTCATCTACATTGACTCCGAAAACCGCGGCGCGGCGATCAGCCAGGGCGCCCTGGGCGGGTTTTTGCAAAACCACGCCACCTCCTATGGCCTGGTGCAATGGCAGACGGGCCTGTCTGCGGGCGTGCCGGAAAACGCGCAAGGGATCGGCCTGGTCATCATGCGCGATTTCGCCCGCTGGCTGGCGGGCCGAACGCCCCAGACCCAGGTGACAGGCGAGCGTCTGCCGCCGCAGGCCTATCGCTATCTGATGCTGGGCGGAATTTCCCAGAGCGCCTGGTTCGTCAACGCCTTCATCGCCGAAGGCTTCAACGTCGATCCCCTCAATCAGCAGCGTGTTTTCGACGCCGCCATCGCCGTCGACGGCGTCGGCAACTGGCTGGCGATCAACAATATCGCCGCGGCCAGGGGCGTGGTTGTCCAAAAGCCCTATGTCGATCCGAACGGCAAGCCCCTGTCCCGCGACGAGCTGATGACCCGCTCCCACACCGACCCGCTCTATGTGGACATCGCCAACTACACCGACTTCTACCGCCTGCGCGCCGGCCTGACCTCGGTGCGCGGCACGGGCCGCAAGTACCGGCGCTATGACTTTCCCAGCATGCATGTGGCCGGGCGCGGTCTGTCTAACGCCCGTTGCAACAATGGCGAGCGCATCCAGCAGAACCCGCTGGGCTACGCGCCCTATATGCGGGGCCTCGTGCTGGGCATGGAAAAGGAGATCGGCGTCGCCGCCGCCCGCCATGCCATGGGCCTGCCCGACAGCGCCGTCTTCAAACTGGGCGGCGAGGCGCCCCTGTCGGCCAACTTCAATCCCCTGCCCGGGATCACCACGCCGGTGCCGAAGGTCGATGTGAACGGCATGCCCATGGGCGGCGTGCGCTTCCCCGAATCGCGGTTCCCGCTGGGTCGGCCCGAGCCGGTTTCGCTGGCCCCGGCTATCACCACCTCGATCAGCGAGACCTGCGGCAACTCCGGCGGGTTCAAACCCTTTGGCCGCGCCGCGCTGGACGCCAGATATGGCTCGATGGAGATCTGGCTGGCTCACTATGATGCAGTGCTGGACGACCGGATCAAGGACGGCTTCCTGCTGGAGGAGGACCGCAACGCCATGCTCGACGCCGCCGCCGAACTTTACGCCCTGTGGCCCTGACCTACCCGATTTGGGCGCCTAAATCGCCACATATAAAGATATCCTTATATCCGGGTTGATTAGCGATCCGGCGGCGGTTATAGAACCTGCCGACGCTCAAATTCTGCAACAGGACCGCCCGTGACCGATTACATCGTCAAGGACATCGCCCTTGCTCCCTGGGGCCGCAAGGAAATCGCCATCGCCGAAACCGAGATGCCGGGCCTGATGGCCTTGCGCGCCGAGTTCGGCAAGGACAAGCCGCTGAAGGGCGCGCGGGTCTGCGGCTCGCTGCACATGACCATCCAGACGGCGGTGCTGATCGAAACCCTCACCGCCCTGGGCGCCGACGTGCGCTGGGCGTCCTGCAACATCTTCTCGACCCAGGACCATGCGGCCGCGGCCATCGCCGCCTCCGGCGTGCCGGTCTTCGCCTTCAAGGGCGAGAACCTGGTCGAGTATTGGGAATACACCCATAAGATCTTTCAGTGGGGCGACGGCGGCTATCCGAACCTGATCCTCGACGATGGCGGCGATGCGACCCTGTTGTGCGTCCTGGGCCCCAAGGCCGAGAAGGACCCGTCGGTCATCTCCAAGCCGCAGAACGAGGAAGAAGAAGCCCTGTTCGCGGTGATGAACCGCTACCTGACGGAAAAGCCCGGTTTCTACTCAGCCATCGCCGCGGCCATCACCGGCGTCTCTGAAGAAACCACTACGGGCGTCCATCGTCTTTATCAAATGGCGGAGAAGGGTGAGCTGCCGTTCCCGGCCATCAACGTCAATGACAGCGTCACCAAGTCCAAGTTCGACAACCTCTATGGCTGCCGCGAAAGCCTGGTCGACGCCATCCGCCGCGGCACTGACGTCATGCTGGCCGGCAAGGTCGCGGTGGTCTGCGGCTATGGCGACGTGGGCAAGGGCTCGGCCGCTTCCCTGCGCCAGGGCGGCGCGCGGGTGATCGTCACCGAAATCGACCCGATCTGCGCCCTGCAGGCGGCCATGGAAGGCTATGCGGTCCAGACACTGAACGATGCGGCGCCCAACGCCGACATCTTCGTCACCGCCACCGGCAACAAGGACGTCATCACCGTCGAGCACATGCGGGCGATGAAGAACAACGCCATCGTCTGCAACATCGGCCACTTCGATTCCGAGATCCAG
>CAZJBC010000162.1:0-6982 GCA_964543805.1 uncultured Brevundimonas sp. | reverse complement strand
CCTGCATCGGCGCCGAGCGGCCGATCAGCGGCAGGCGCTCGTCGCGCACGGCGCGGGCCTGGGCCTTGGCGGCTTCGGAGTCGGCGGGACGCGACAGGGCGCGTTTCACCGCCGCGGTCATGTCGTCCAGGTCGAAGGGCTTGGCGATATATTCAAAGGCGCCGGCGTCGGCCGCGTTGACAGCGGTCAGCAGGGTGTTCTGGGCGCTCATCACGATGATCGGCAGCTTGGGCCGCTCCTTGCGGATCCGCGGCAGGACGTCGAACACATTCTCGTCGGGCATCATCACGTCGGTGATGACGATGTCCCCTTCCCCGTCCGACACCCATTTCAGCAGCGTCGTGGCGTTGCCGGTGGCGCGCACCTGATAGCCCAGGCGGGTGAAGTTCTGGCTGAGCACCAGACGGATCGAGGCGTCATCGTCGGCAATCAGGATCTTGCGGTCGGTGCTCATCGTCTCAAGGCTCAATCGGCAGGAGGATTCGGAAAGTGGTGCGGCCCGGCTCGGACTCAAAATCGATCAGGCCGCCGTGGGCGGCGACCAGCTTGGCGCAAAGGGCCAGGCCAAGCCCGGCGCCAAAGCTCTTGGTGGTGACGAACGGTTCGAACAAATGATCGCGCAGCGCCGGCGGCACGCCAGGGCCATTGTCGGTAATGCGCACTTCCAGAGGCGCGCCGCGCATGGCCTGCCCATCCGCTGACCGCACCCGCACGCCGTGCCGAAACCCCGTGGAGATGGTCACCTCGCCGCGGCCGTCGCCGCGCGCATGGGCCGCTTCGGCGGCATTCTTGACGATGTTGAGGAAGACCTGGATCAGCTGGTCCTCGTCGCCGAACACCGGCGGCAGGGATGGATCATAGGTTTCCTTGAGCGTCAGACCGTCGGCGACGCCATTGGCGGCCAGGGCGCGAACGCGATTGAGGATCTGGTGGATATTGATGACTTCGCGATTGGGTGAGGCGTCATCCGAAAACGCCTCCATCCGGTCGACCAGCCGGCGCACGCGATCCGTTTCATCTACGATCAGCTGGGCGAGCGGCGCATCCTCGGCCTTTGCGCCCATCTTCAGCAGCTGGGCGGCGCCGCGTATGCCGGCCAGAGGGTTCTTGATTTCGTGGGCCAGCATCCGGCCCAGGCCGACCACCGAGCGCATGCCGGCGGTCTCGGCGGTACGGTCGTTGAGCGAGGCGGTGCGAACATGCAGGGTCAGCAGCACCGAGCCGTCGCCCAGCGGCTTGGCGGCGCCGTCGGCCTCAAAGGCGGCCTGACCGAACAGATTGATCTGCAGGCCCCGCTCACGCACAGGCCCGCCTTCCAGAGAGGCGCGTTCGAGCAGATTGACCAGGTTCGATCCGGCCGGCAGGGCGTCGCGGAATCGTCCGCGGGTCAGCAGTCCCAGTCCCTGACCGAACAGGGCCTCGGCCGCTTCGTTGGCCGCGGCCAGACCGCCATCGGCGCCGATGATCAGGGCGGGCTCCGGGCTGAGGTCAAAGGCCGCGGCGCGTAGGTCACGGCCGCCGGTTTCGGTCTTGTGACGATAGGATTGCTCGCTCATGCCGCCAACCTCATGTCGCCATTCGTCCATAGTCTGATGAGGCCGGCTTCCACGGCTTTCGGGTCGTCGAGGCGGCACAGATCAGCCTTGGCCGCCCGTCGGGTTTGCGCATCGGCGGGCCAGGGCGCGGCCTCGATATACCAGCCCAGGTGCTTGCGAAACATCATCCCGCCCAGGCGGTCGCCGTAGAAGGCCAGCGTCGCGCGGTGGTGATCGAGCACCAGGCCCAGGCGCGCCGCAGCGTCCGGTTCTTCGAAGGCCCCGCCAGCCATCTCGGCGTCGATTTGGGCGGCCAGCCAGGGCCGGCCAAAGCCGCCCCGCCCGATCATTACCGCGTCGGCGCCGGATTGGCCCATCGCCTCGCGGGCGGTCGCGGCGTCCACGATGTCGCCATTGATGATCACCGGGATCGTCACGGCCTGCGAGACGGCGCGGACGGCGGACCAGTCGGCCTTGCCCTTGTAGAACTGCTGGCGGGTGCGGCCGTGAATGGTGGCCGCCGCCACACCCATGCCTTGCGCCCGCGCGGCCAGGTCCGGCGCGCATTTGCTGGCCTCGTCCCAGCCCAGACGCATCTTGACGGTGACCGGAACCTTCACGGCCGAGACGACCGCGCCAATGATCCCGCAGGCCAGATCCAGATCGCGCATCAGGGCCGATCCGCAGGCCGCTCCGGTGACTTCCTTGGCCGGGCAGCCGAAGTTGATGTCGATTATTTCCGCCCCGGCCGCCTCGGCGATCTTCGCGCCCTGGGCCATGAGCCCGGCGTCACGGCCGACCAGTTGGACGATCATCTGCGGCAATCCCTCGCCGATCGCTGCGCGTCGCACCACGTCCGGCCGGCCCAGGGCCAGTTCGGCGCTGGCGACCATCTCGGTGGCAACATAGGCTGCGCCCATTCGCGCCATGGTCAGACGGCAGGGCAGGTCTGAAATGCCCGTCATCGGGGCAAACCAGGCGCGCCCCGCGACTTTGACTTTCCCGATCTGCAACGTGATGCTCATTTACTAGACAGCCCCTGTGCTGACTTATTAAGCAAATTGCTGCGGCGCCGTAAAGCTGGACTTTCAACAATTCGTCGCCGACAGAGGGGAAATGGAATTCTCCGCCGTCATCGTCGCCGCCGGATCCGGCCAAAGGGCCGGCGGCGGGACCGCCAAACAATGGCGCGCCCTGGGCGGAAAAGCCGTTCTGCGCTGGTCTGTGGAAGCCATGGCCGCGGCAGGCGCGCGCCAGATCGTCTGCGTGATCCGGCCGGGCGACGAGGATGCGGCGAAAGCAGCGCTGGCCGGCCTGTCCGGCTGGGAACTGACCACCGGCGGCGATACCCGCACCCAGTCCGTGGCCCGCGGCCTGCAGGCTCTGACGCCGACCGAAGCGGTCATGATCCACGACGCCGCCCGCCCATTCATACCCAAGGGCCTGGCCGTGCGACTGCTGGCCGCCCTCGCGCGGGCCGACGGGGCCATCCCCGCCCTGCCCGTCGCTGACACGCTGAAACAGGTGACCGACACGGGCCTGACGACCACGCCACGAGAGGGACTATGGCGCGCCCAGACGCCCCAGGCTTTCCGGTTCGCGGCCATCACTGCCGCCTATGCCGCCGAAACAGTCGAGGCGACGGACGATGCGGCCCTGATCGAGGCGGCGGGCGGGACCGTGGCGATCACGCCGGGCGATCCGATTTTGATGAAACTGACTTATCCGGAGGATTTCGCCATGGCCGACGCGATCGCGGCGGACCGCAGGGTCTCGCGCACGGGGTCCGGATTCGATGCGCACAAATTCGGCCCGGGTGACGCCGTGTGGCTCTGCGGAGTGAAGATACCCCACAGCCAGGGGCTGATCGGCCACTCAGACGCCGATGTCGGCCTGCATGCCCTGACCGACGCCCTGCTGGGGGCGATCGGGGCCGGCGATATCGGCGAGCATTTCCCGCCGTCGGATCCGCAATGGAAGGGCGCCTCGTCGGACCGTTTCGCGCGCCATGCCGCAGACCTGATCGCCGGGGCGGGCGGGCGCATCGTCAATGTCGATATCACCCTGATCTGCGAGCGGCCCAGGATAGCCGCACACCGGGCGGCCATGGTGGCGCGGGTCGCCGAGATCCTCGGCCTTCAGCCTGCACAGGTCAGCATCAAGGCGACGACCACAGAAGGCATGGGCTTTACCGGCCGCGGCGAAGGCCTGGCCGCCCAGGCCCTGGCCACGGTCGAAGTCAGTGGTGGTTCGGCCTGGTAAGATTCAGGCCCCACTGGCAGATCGCGCCGAAGATGCCGGGACGCAACGCCTGGCCGCGCACCAGAGCGCCGAACAGGTTGCTGTAGTCATCGGTCCAGGGGCGCGCGCTATCGGGATCGGGCGTTGTCCAGATCGCTTCGTTCTCCGGATTCTTCTTGGCCGCAAAGTCGGCCAGGGCCTCGGCGTTTCGGCCGACGATAATCACCTCCTCGCCCGTGTCGGTGAACTCGGGCGCGTCGGGACTCTTGGCGCGATACTGGTAGAGGCCATAGCCGCCAGCCGTCTTGGCGACCGCGGCCACGGCCGGAGCCAGATCCAGGTTCCGGTTTGACAGGTGCATGATGACCACGCCGTCCGGCTTGATCACCTGGAGGTACATCCGCATGGCCTCGACGGTTAGCAGGTGGGCAGGCACCGCGTCCGACGAGAAGGCGTCGACCAGCAAAATGTCGAAGGAATTGGCTTTTTCCTTCTGGAGCGACAGGCGCGCATCGCCCAGCTTCCAGTCGATGTGACCCTTTGCGCAGCCGTTGATGTAGGTGAAGTATTCCGGATTGGTCGACAGCTTGATGACGTGGGAATCGATCTCGAAGAACCGCAAGCTGTCGCCGGGCCGCGTATAGCTGGCCACGGTGCCCGATCCCATGCCGACCGCGCCGACCTGAATGGACGGCTTCTCGGCCTGGCGGGTGTCGAACACCTGACCGATCGGCGTGGGGTGGGCGTAATAGGTCAAGGGCGTACAGGCCTGGGCCGGCTCGCGCGCCTGGGCGCCGTGCAGGGTAGTCCCGTGGGCCAGGATATGTACGTCGTTGGAAAAGCCCGGGTCAGGATTGTGGCTCACCCGCAGAACGCCAAAGAAGCTGCGATCCTGGAAGACGATCTGCTCCTGGGGCACGACGATCCGTGGCGTGACCACCATGGCTGCGACCAGGATGGTGAAGATCAGGGCGCGGTCCCGGATCATGAACATGGCGATCGCGGCGATGATCAGAAAGACCTTCAGCACCGTGATGTTGATCTGATCGATCGAGCTCAGCCACGGCACCGCGTAGGGTCCAAAATTCCAGCCGTTGAACCAGATCGCCTGCAGGCCTGGCGGAAGCGAGCCTTCAAATATTTTCAGCATGAAGAGAATGAGGAAGGCCGTCGCGCCGACCGCCGTCGCGACCAGTTCCCATCGCATCATCTTGTCCGGCCCCCAGGGACGCGCCAGGCAAGCAAGAACCAGGACGAGGGGATATTCCCAGACCCCCTTGTAGAAGATCACCGGGGCAAGAAAGGCGTTGAATCCGCCGCCAAGAACTCCGCCCAGCGCCATCAGCAGATAGAACTCAGTCAGGCGCGAAGGGTGGGGTCTGCTGTCGGCCAGGACGGTGTGGCACATCAGGGCCGTGAAGAAGAAACCTCCCATCTCGAACATCACCTGAACGATCAGGTTGCCCCGGACCGTGGTGAAGGTGAAGGCGATGGCCACGGCCAGGAACGCCTGGAACAACAGGATCCAGAACTTTGACACCGGAGGTCGGGTCGCAAAGGCGAAAATGAAGGTCAGCAGGTAGAGCGCCAGAGGCGCGACCCACAGGAAGGGCGCCGAAGCCACGTCCATCGTGATGTGGGTCGTAACGCCCAGCATCAGGCTGGAAGGCGCGGCGGCCAGTCCGATCCAGAGCAGCCGGTCCTTCCAGCTGATGGCCTTGATCAGCTCTTCCTGCTCGACCACCTGGGCGAGCGGCGTGGCGGCGCCGAACTTGGCCGCCGTATAGGCCGCGGCGAACATGCCGAAGGCAAACAGCCCATAGCCGATGCTCCAGGTCAGGGTCTGGACGTGCAGGGTGAAGATCGGCTCGACCAGGGTGGGATAGGCCAGGAGCGCGATCAAGCTGCCCAGGTTGCTGGCGGCGTAGAGGACGTACGGATTGACGGCGTCGCTCTCGCCCGAACGGACGCGGGCGTACCAGGCCTGGGCCAGCGGGGCGGTGGCCGACAGGGCGGCGAACGGCGGACCCAGCGACAGGGCCAGCACACCCACCAGCCAAAGCGCAGGCGGATTAGCGCCCGGCTCTGCGCCCATCACGGCCGAGACATGCAGCGGCAACACCAGGGCCGAGACCAGCACGACCACGCCATGGATCAGCACCTGGGTTCGCAGCGAGCCAACCCGCTGCAACAGGTGGGCATAGAGATAACCAACCAGCAGGGCGCCCTGGAAGAAGGCCATGGAGGTGTTCCAGACCATGGGCGAGCCGCCCAGCTTGGGCAGCACCATCTTGGCCATCATCGGCTCGACCAGGAAGATCAGGGCCGCGCTGGCAAACACGGTCAGGCCGTAGATCACCGGGGCCGAGGTCACCGCCCAGTGTGGGCGGTTGTTCGCCGCTTCGTCGGTCATGATTTCCCCTCTCGCGCGTTCTTGTCTCGACTCGCCGATCCCCCGGCGTGCAGACTGCTATCTAACCCGGTTCCGCAGAAGCCTGAAACCCATGTTTCCATTCGAGATCGACGCTCTCGCCCGCCTGCTGATCGACGAGGCCCGTCAGCGGCACGTGCGGGTTGTGACCGCCGAAAGCTGTACCGGCGGACTTGTGGCCGCGGCCCTGACGGCGATCCCGGGATCCTCAGACGTGTTCGAGCGGGGGTTCGTCACCTATTCCAACCGCTCCAAGGAAGAAATGTTGGGGGTGCCGGGCGATCTGATCGCCGACCTGGGCGCGGTGTCAGAAGGCGTCGTGCGAATGATGGCGGAAGCCGCCCTGGAAGCTTCCAACGCCCACATCGCCGTGGCGATCACCGGCATCGCCGGCCCGGACGGCGGCACGCCGATGAAGCCCGTCGGCACGGTCCACTTTGCAACCGCCCGCTCGAACGGCCCGATCGAACACCGGCTGGAAAATTTCGACGACATGACCCGCGATGAAGTGCGCATGGCGGCGGTTCGGGTGGCGCTTGAGATGCTCAGGGAGCGGGTGAATTAGCGTAGGCCGTAAAGTTCATCCGCCCGCGTCTCAAAACAGCCGATCAGTCTGCGCACCGCCCGGTCGAAATTGGCGTCGAGCAGCGCCTCCAGAACCCGCGAGCGAAACTCGAACTCGATGAAGAAGTCGATCTCGCAACCGTCAGGATGGGCAAGGAATCGCCATTCGTTGACCAGATGCCTGAACGGTCCCGAGATCAGGCTGACCGTC
>CAZJBC010000161.1:6338-6992 GCA_964543805.1 uncultured Brevundimonas sp. | reverse complement strand
CGACGCCAACTTCAAGGAAGCCCAGCTGCGCCGGGTCAGGATCGGCCAGCCGGTCGAGCTGCACGCCGACCTCTATGGCAAGGACGTGGTCTTCCACGGCCGGGTCATCGGCATCGGCGGCGGCACCGGCGCGGCCTTCGCCGCCATCCCGGCCCAGAACGCCACCGGCAACTGGATCAAGGTTGTCCAGCGGGTGCCGGTGCGCATCTCGCTCGACCCCAAAGAGCTGACCAGCCATCCGCTGCGCGTTGGCCTGTCCATGGACGCCCGGATCGACGTCGGCGACGCCAAGTGACCGAGGCCACCAACGAAGCGGCGATGGACGCAGGCGTCGAGCCGCCGCCCGCGGTTCACCAGCCCGTCCAGATGACCGGCGGCGTTCTGCTGCTGGCCGGCTTCTTCCTGGCCATGGCCAATTTCATGGCGGTGCTGGACACCACCATCGCCAACGTCGTCCTGCCGCACATCGCCGGATCCCTGGCCGCCTCGCCCAACGAGGGCACCTCGGTGATCACCTTCTTCACCGCGAGCATGGACAGCGGCACGGCGACCACCTGCGCGTCGGCGAGCACCACCCGCTCGATCCCGTCCAGGTTCCGGTGCGCCTGTTCCACCGCGTGTTCGTACTCCCATCTGGTCCCTGCCAGCAGGTTC
>CAZJBC010000161.1:0-6328 GCA_964543805.1 uncultured Brevundimonas sp. | reverse complement strand
CTTCTTCATGGTCGCCGAGGCCATCACCATTCCGCTGACCGGCTGGCTGGCCCAGCGGTTCGGCACGGTGAAGGTCTTCTTCGTCTCGATGGCGGCCTTTGGAGTCTGTTCGGCTCTATGCGGTCTGGCCACCTCACTGAACGCCCTGATCTTTTTCCGCATCCTTCAGGGCCTGGCCGCCGGGCCGATGATGCCGCTGTCCCAGGCGCTGCTGTTGCGCATTGTCACGCCGGCCCAACGGGCCATGGCCACGGCCTTGTGGGCCATGACGGTCATCGTCGCGCCGATCATCGGCCCGCTGCTGGGCGGCTGGATCGGCGACAACATCGGCTGGCCGTGGGCCTTTTATATCAACGTCCCCGTCGCGGCAGTGTCGGTGATCCTCGGCTGGCGCATGCTGGCCGCCTACGAGACGCCGGCGGTCCGCAAGGGCGTCGATTTCATCGGTTTGATCCTTCTGGTCTTCTGGGTCGGGGCGCTTCAGGTCATGCTCGACATCGGCAAAACCCATGACTGGTTTGCCTCGCCGATGATTGTCGGCCTGCTGGTCGCCGCCATCGTCGGCTTCGTCGCCTTCTGCATCTGGGAATGGACAGACGAGCACCCGATCGTCGATTTGCACGTCTTCCGAAACTTCTCGCTCAGCGTCTCGACCGCTACCATGGCTGTGGTGTTTGGGGTCTATTTCGGCTCGGTGGTCATCATACCCCTGTGGCTGCAGACCAACCTTGGCTACACGGCCACGTGGGCCGGCAACGTCATGGCCTTCAACGGCCTATTGGCCGTGGTCGCCGCCCCGATCATCGGACGGCTGGTCAGCCACGTGGACGCGCGCCTGCTTATCACCATCGGTCTGTGTGGCATTGCGACCATGCTGATGACCCGCGCCTTCTTCACGCCGAACATGACCTTCATGCAGCTGGCCATTCCGCAGCTGATCCAGGGCGCCTTCATGCCCCTGTTCTTTCTTCCGATGATGACGGTGGCGCTCGGCACGCTGGCTGTGAAGGACCTGGCCAATGGCGCGGCCATGATCACCTTTGTTCGCACCATGGCCGGCGCCATCAGCGCCTCGATCATGATCTCCTACTGGGATCATTGGGCGGTCGTATCCCGGGTCAGTCTGGTGGGCAGCATCAATCCCGCCGCATTCGGTCCCAAACCCAGTCCGGCGATGATCGAGTATCTGGTCCAGAACCAGGCTGTGATGCTGGCGACCAATCACATGTTCTTCGTGGTCGCCATCGCCATCGGCTTTGCCGCATTCTTCATCTGGCTAACGCCGAAACCCCTGTCACGCGGCCAGATGGGCGGCGGCGGGCACTAGGTCAGGTCTCTACCGCGCGGCGGCCGCCTGGCGTTCGGCGGCTCTCGCCCCGGCCAGCACATCCTCCAGCGCGTAGTTGCCCTCGTGGCAGGCGTATTCCTCGACCTTGCCGTTCAGGGCCGCGAACTCGTATTCGCCGCCCCAGTCGGCGTCCCACAGGGTCGGGTCGTGGATGGTGAACTGATAGAGGACGCGGTCGGCCTTCACCCGGGTGAACTTCTCGGTCACCGTCAGGTTTTCCCAGGAGCCGTTATAGGCCTGGTTGCGCGGGATGTTGGTCGTCTCGACCACCAGGGTGTCGCCCTGCCAGTGGCCGATGGAATCGCCGAACCAGGGGCGCACGCCGTCGGTGCGGTGGGGCACGTTCATGTGCACCAGACGCACGTCGTGGTCCATCTCGACGTCGATGGCGATGGTGTCCCTGGACTGAATGATCTGGTAATTGTTGTTGTAGAAGCCGTTGGGGAACATCGGCGGCCCGCCGTTGCGCCCGAACGAGGCCAGGCACCGCTCGCCCACCGGCCGGTTCTCTGGATTGTCGAACTGACCGCCGCGCCCGGCCGCCGCCAGGGCCACTGCGCCTGCGCCCCGCCCGGCCCCGCCCCGGCCCGCTGCGGCCGCGCCTCGTCCGGCGCCGCCACGACCAGCGCCAGCAGCCGCCAGCGCCGCCAAAGCTGCGCCGCCGCGTCCGCCCGCAGCGCCGGCCTTGGTCGGTGGGACCTGCCCGTTTGGCGTGGTCAGGAAAGAGGTGCGCGGCTCGCCGTTCACCCGCATCACCGCGCTGCCCGGATCCAGCCAGCCGCGGTTGTAACCGCCCGGATCAACGCCCGCCGCCGGCGGCGGCGCGTTGGGATCGGTGTTGCGGTTGCCCGCAGCGATGGTCTGCTGAATGCCGCCCTCGGCTTGCCTGACCTCGGCGGGCGTCATCACCAGGCGATTGCCGTACTGGGCGGGACGCGCCTGCACGGTAAGGCTGGCGTTGGTCCAGTAGCCGCCCAGATCAGGCTGCCCGAAAGCGTTGCGAGGGGCCTTGTAAGCCGGCCCCGACGGCCGCGCTTGCTGAGCCGAGACGACAAGCGGGGCCGCGCACAGCGCCGCGCCCAGGGTGACCAAAAGCAAACGCCGCATGACCAAACCTCCCGGTTTTTCTCAGAGCGGCTAAGGCGCTCTTTACGCGAGGGAACATCACATTGGCCGGATGCACAAGGACGCGCCCCATGATTGGCCATCACCTAGCCAGCGGCGGCCAGCATGCTAAGGTCGCTTTGGAGGCGGATTCAGGAGTACCGACATGGGCTGGAACAGAAGAGTCGTCTTCGGCGGCTTCATCGCAACGGTCGGCGGCGTGGCCCTGGGCCAGCCGGCGCAACAGATCACCGGACCGATCGCCGTCTACTGGATGAGCGCCACCACCTCGAGCGGCTTTTCCATGGGCGCCATGGGCGGCGGCGGCGCGGGACGCGGCGGCGGGCGCGGCGGCATACCGGACCTGTCGGCCCTGATGGGCGGCGGCGGTCCGACCAAGACTCTGATGCTGCAGCTGGGCTCGTCCCAGAGCCCGAACGGCCAGCCCACCGCCGAACATCTGCCGCCGGACGGCCTGAAGGCCGGGCCGAGCCTGCCCCTGGTCACGCCCCGGCCCGTGGCTTCCCAACCGGCCGAGGAGCGGCCGTCTCAATCGGTGCCCCAGCAGTACCAGCGGCCGAGCGGCCGCATGCTGATCTTCTGGGGTTGCGGCGAACGCGCGCCCCAGGGCCAGCCGGTGGTCATCGACTTCGCAACCATCACCGACCCCGTTCAGGCCCAGCGCCTGGGTCAGCTGATGCAGGGCCTGGCCGCGGCCCCCATGCAGCCGCCCTCGCCGAGCCGCAACCGGACCTACGGCGAGTGGCCCAACGAACAGACCCGCACCAGCGTGCCGAGCGACGGCTCCCTGGCCGGCCCCCACACCATTCGCGGCAACTATTCGCCTCAGATCAATTTCACCATGTCGCCGGGCCAGGACTTCCTGGCGCCGCTCACCCTGACGACGAACGCCAAGAACCCCGGCGGCTGGGCGCAGCTGGGCTGGAATCCGGTCCCTAACGCCCTGGGCTATTTCGCCACCGCGATCGGCGGCGGAGACCGCGGCAGCGACACGGTGGTGCTGTGGTCTTCAAGCGAGTCGCAGGTTGCCGCCTTCACCTCGCCCGACTTCATGCCGCCGGCAGAGACCAGGCGGCTGGTGAATGAGCACGTGCTGATGAGCCCGCAGACCACGGCCTGTGAGGTCTACCGCGAAGTCGTCCAGGCCGCGCCGAGCGCCCTGTTGTCGATGACCGCCTATGGCGAAGAGGCCAACTTCAGCTTTCCGCCACGCCCCGAAGATCGCACCAAGCCCTGGAACATCCAGTGGGAGGTCAAGGTTCGCTACAAGTCGACCACCGGCGGCATTCTGGGCCAGCCGATGCCAGACATGGGCGGCGGCGGACGCGGCGGTCCGCCCCAGGGCGCGCAAGGCCAGCAACCGCCGCCGACCCCGGGCCGCGGCCCCAGCGCCGGCGATGTTCTGCGCGGCCTTGGCGGTCTGGGCGGGCTGAGGTTGCCGGGGCGGTAGCGCCGTGCGGTCAGCGTCGGCGGGAGGTCGTCCTCTGCGCGACATTTGCCGGCGGCGCCTCCAGGCCAAAGCGAACGAAGGTGTCAGCCGCTTGTGAGTCGAGGAGTACGGCTTGCCCGATATCCGAGATCCCTTCGTCACGCCGACCCATGGCGATCGCCGTCATGCCGCGGGCGTACAGATAGTATCCGGTGGTCTGGGCCAGCCGCACAGCGGCGTCAAAGTCGTCCCATGCCTTCTGCAGCCGGCGTTGCCGAAACTCGATCAGCCCGCGGCTATAGAGCGCAAAAGCGTTGTCGGCCTTGAGCCGGAGCGCTTCCTGGCAAGCCGCGAGGCCCGGCTCGAGTTCCCGGTTCTCGAGGGCGCGGACCCAGCACTTGTAGGCGGCCGACTGGGTCGTGGGCTCCAGCTGGTCAGCTCGATCGAAGTCCTCACCCGCCCGCTTGAAATCCCGGTCATCCGTTAACGACCTGCCGCGGTCCAGATACGCCCGCGCCGACTGCGGATTCAGGCGAATCTCTTCGTCCAGTTCCGCCCGATACTGCTGTGTTCGGCCCAGGTGATTAAGCACGGTGGCCCTGGATGAGCGGGCGCCCGCGAAATTCGCGTCAAGACGCATGACCACGTCGTAATCCGCGAGAGCGGCCTCGTAGTTGTCCCTGGCTCTGTAGGCGGCCGCGCGGTTCATCAGGGCGCCTATGAACGAGGGGTCGAGCCGAAGCACCTCGGAGAAGTCGTTGATCGCGGCTGTATAGTCTTTGTTGGAAAGCGCCGCCGTACCGCGGTTGAATCGCGCCTCCTTGCTATTGGGCGCAAGGCGCACCGATTCATCGGCGTCAGCGTAGGAGTGGACATAGTCGCGCTCGCCCGCGTAGGCGGCCCCACGATTTATCCATGCCTCTGGGGATTTCGGCTGCCGGCGGATGACCTCGTCCAGTTCGCGAATCGCCAGATCAAATTTTTTCTGGCTCAGGTAGGCTTCGCCCTTCATGTCGTGCAGCCCCACCGAATCCAGGCCAAGGCCCGCCGCCGCATCGAAGTCAACCAACGCAAGGACGTCGTCGCCTTTTCGCAGATACGCCGTACCCCTGTTCATCAGGCCGTTCGGATCGTTGGGTCTAAGCCTGATCACCTGGCTATAGTCGGCGATCGCCTGATCATAGTTTTCCTTGCGGGCATAGGTCGCGCCGCGAAAGGAATAGGCCTCGGCGAAGTCGGGTTTCAAACGGATCGCCTCATTGAAGTCGGCGATCGCCTTGTCGAGGTCGCCCTTGGAGGAGTACACCGACGCCAGGTTGTAATAGGTATAGGGCGCGTCGGGAGTCAGGCGCAGGACTTCGTTGAAGTCGGCAAGCGCCTTGTCGTAGTCTTGGTGGCGGGACCTGAAGTTGGCGCGATCGGTGAGCGCTGTGGGTTTGTCAGAGCTATTGGTGACCGAGGCATCGAGATCGGCCTCGGCTCCAGCCTGATCGCCCGCCTCAATCCGCAGTTGGGCGCGCCTGAGATAGGCTATGTGGTAGGTGGGGTCGGCACGGATCGCGGCCTCAATGTCGGCCGAAGCCCCTTCCTTGTCGCCCGCGTCCCGATAGACATTGGCCCGATCGATCAGCAGGATTGCGTTGTTGGGCGCCAGCACGAGCGCCTGGCTGAAATCCTCTATCGCCTTCGGATAGTTCTTGAGCTCCCCATAGGCCGCGCCACGGAGGTAAAAGTAGTGCATCACTCGCGGCGCCAGGCGGATCGCCTCGTCATAGTCGGCGATGCCGCGCGCATAGTCTTTCCGATCGACATAGGCCTTGCCCCGATCGCCAAGCGCCACGACATTTTCGGGACTGAGGCGGACGGCCCGGTCGAAATCGGCCAGCGCCCGGTCGGCGGCGCCCGAGTCGGTATAGACCATGCCGCGATTGATCAACGCGCCGGCGTTGTCGGGATCCAGCGCCAGCGCCCGGTTCAGCAGCTCCAAAGCGCGCGGGAACTGCCCCAGTTGCGCATGGGCCTCGCCGTCGGCGACGTAGAGGTAGACCAGTGTCGGGTCGAGGCTGATCGCCTTGTCGAAGGCTTGCGCCGCAGTGGAATAGTCACCGCTCACGTCATAGGCGCGGCCGCGGCCATAGTACCAAAGCGGCGCCGCCGGATCGATCCGGATCGCGGCGTCAAAGGCCGCGATGGCCTGGGGAAAGTTCTTCAGTTCCACATAGGCGCTGCCGAGATTGTAGAAGGATGTATCGGCCGTCGGGTCGGCCTGGACCGCGCTCTGGTAGTCGGCGACCGCGCGGGGATAGTCCGCCGTGGTCAAATAGACGCCGGCCCGGCCGGCCAGGGCGGTCGAATCGCCCGGAGACGCGATCAGGGCCTGATCATAGTCGGCGATGGCCAGCGGGTATTGTTTCCTGGCCGACCGC
>CAZJBC010000160.1:0-7017 GCA_964543805.1 uncultured Brevundimonas sp. | reverse complement strand
ATACAGGCAAGCAGCGACTTGCCTATCTTGAGGGCGATTTTCGCCAGCACCCGACCAGCAATCTTATCGGCGAATTGTTCGAGCTGCACGACCGTGAGAGGTTTGAAGTGTTCGGCGTCTCCTACGGGCCGGATGACCGAAGCCAGGCGCGGGCGCGTATCGCCGCGGCCGTCGACGAATTTCACGACGTTCGCGGCTTTCCCGACGAGGCGGTCGTCGACCTGATGCGGGACCTGGAAATCGATGTCGCCGTAGATCTGATGGGCCATACCATGCACGCCCGTACCGGCATTTTCGCCCGCCGCGCGGCGCCGATTCAGGTCAGCTACATGGGCTTTCCAGCCACCATGGGGGCCGACTTCATGGACTATATCATCGCCGATCCGGTGGTCCTGCCGCTCGATCAGCAGGCCTTCTACAGCGAAAGGATCGTCCAGCTGCCGGGCTGCTATTGCGTGAAGGACCGCAAGCTGCAGATCGCCGATCGCACCCCGACGCGCGCTCAAGCCGGCCTGCCCGAGCAAGGTTTCGTCTATTGCTGTTTCAACGCCTTGTGGAAGATCACCCCGGCGGTGTTCGACATCTGGATGCGTTTGCTGGAACAGACCCCCGGCGCGGTGCTGTGGCTCTATCGCGACAACGAGACGGCGGCGCGCAATCTGCGGCTTGAGGCGCAGAAGCGCGGCATCGATCCGGCCCGGCTGGTGTTCGCGGACGCAGCGCCCACCGACGATCATCTGGCGCGCCATCGCCTGGCGGACCTGCTGCTCGATACGCTGCCCTACAACGCCCACACCACCGGCAGCGACGCCCTGTGGACAGGACTGCCGATGGTGACTTGCCAGGGAAAAGCCTTCGCCGGCCGCGTGGCTGCCAGCATGCTGCAGGCTGTGGGCCTGGACGCGCTGATCACGGAAAACGCCGCGGACTACGAAGCCCTGGCCCTGAAGCTTGCGCACGATCGGCCCCTGCTGGCCCAGATGAGGTCCAGGCTCGCGGCCAATCGGGACATTGAACCGCTGTTCGACACGCCCCGCTACGCCCGCCATCTGGAGGCGGCTTATCAGCTGATGTGGCAGCGCCTGCAAAACGGGCTCGAGCCCGCCGCCTTGACAGTCGAGGCCGCGTCGCTCGGTTAGGCGCCGAACACCCGGGCGAAGACGGTGTCGACGTGCTTGAAGTGATAGGCGTTGTCGAACAGGGCTTCGAGTTCGGCGTCGGTCAGGGCCTTTGAGACCACGGGGTCGGCCTTGAGGAATTCGATGAACCGGCCCTCGCCGCGCCAGACCTTCATGGAATTGCCCTGCACGGCCGCGTAGGCGTCCTCGCGGGAAACGCCCTTTTGCGTCAGGGCCAGCATCACGCGTTGCGAGTGAACCAGGCCGCCCAGGCGATCGAGGTTCTTTTCCATATTGGCCGGATAGATCATCAGCCGCTCAACCACGCTGGCCAGGCGGCGCAGGGCGAAATCCAGGTGCACGGTGGCGTCCGGGGCGATGCCGCGCTCGACGGACGAGTGGCTGATATCCCGTTCGTGCCAAAGGGCGACGTCTTCCAGCGCGGGCACCACGGCCGAGCGGACGAGGCGGGCCAGGCCCGTCAGGTTCTCGGTCAGCACCGGGTTGCGCTTGTGCGGCATGGCCGACGAGCCCTTCTGGCCCGGATCGAAGGGCTCTTCGGCTTCCAGCACCTCGGTGCGTTGCAGGTGGCGGATCTCGGTGGCCAGACGCTCGACCGAGGCGGCGACCACGGCCAGGGCGGCGAAATAGGCGGCGTGGCGGTCGCGCGGGATGACCTGGGTCGATACCGGCTCGACGGCCAGGTTCATCTTGGCGGCTACGTGTGCTTCGACGCGGGGGTCGACATTGGCGAAGGTGCCGACGGCGCCGGAAATGGCGCAGGTGGCGATCTCGGCGCGCGCGGTGACAAGACGGGCTTTGGCGCGGGTGAACTCGGCGTAGTAGCCAGCGAGCTTCAGGCCAAAGGTCAGGGGCTCGGCGTGGATGCCGTGGCTGCGGCCGACAGTGGGGGTGAACTTATGCTCCATGGCCCGGCGTTTGAGGGCGGCCAGAACCAGGTCCACGTCTTCCAGCAATAGATCGGTGGCCATGGCCAGCTGGACGGCGAGCGCGGTGTCCAGCACGTCGGACGAGGTCATGCCTTGGTGCAGGAAGCGGGCCTCGGGGCCGACGACTTCGGAGACGTGGGTCAAAAAGGCGATGACGTCGTGCTTGGTGACGCGCTCGATCTCGTCGATCCGGTCAGCGTCCCAGGCGGCATCCTTGCCGCCCTTCCAGATGGCCGCCGCGGCGTCCTTGGGGATGACCCCCAGTTCGGCCATGGCGTCGGCCGCGTGGGCCTCGATCTCGAACCAGATCTTGTACTTGGTCTGCGACGACCAGATGGCGGCGGCTTCGGCGCGGGAATAACGGGAGATCATGGGCGCGTGGTGAGCCGACGAAGCAGCGCTGTCAAGATTGACAGTCTAACGATGCCAGTCCCGCTGCATGTATTTCCAGGCGAACATGAAGTGGGTTGCAGCCCATAGATAGCCGAGGAAACCGATGACGATCGAGTATTGCAGGCCCGTGGCCGATGACGCTGAGCAGGCCGCCTCGTGAATGGTGCCGGCGGCATGTTTGCAGATCGCCATGGTCAAGCCCTGCGGCGCCATGAGCGAGGTGTTGATCAGGTCGCTGATCATGCCAAGCACCAGGGGACCAAGGCCGTAGCCGATCATGTTGATGACCAGAAGCAGGACGGCGACGGCGGTCGCCCGCATCCGCGGATGCACGACGGCACAGGTGATCGAATATTGCGACCCGAGATAAAGGTACTGGAACGTTAGCGCGACCGCCAACAGACCGACCGCCAGGGGTAGGGACGCGACCATATAGGCGGCCATGTTGAGGGGGGTGGTGACGACAAAGCCCAGCACCGGCAGCCAGGCGAGGGCGTTTGGATGCTTCTTGCCGATGCGGTCGGCCAGAAAGCCGGACACGAATGTGCCAAGGCCCCCAAACACGCCGACCAGCGTGCCGGTGATCAGCGAAGCCTGAAAGATTTCCAGGTGGTGGGTGCGGATGAAGAATGAGTTTGTGAACTGTCCTACGCCATAGCCGGTGAAGGCCGCCGCCGCCGCGCCCAACGAAACGTGCCAGAAGGTCGGCTTGCTTGCCATCGCCTTCAGGGCTTCGACAAAGTCCGGCATCTCGTGGGCTTCGCTCTGCCGTGGTGGCTCCTTGACGGTCAGTTTGAAGGCGACGGCCAGGATCAGACCGGGAAGGCCCAGCGAATAGAAGGCCTCCCGCCAACCCAGATGCTGGGCGATGAACCCGCCGCCGATCGCCGCCAGAGCTGATCCGAAGGGGACGCCAAGGGAATAGATTGAGATGGCCGTCGCGCGACGGTCGGCGGGAAAATAGTCGCCGATGATTGAATTGGCGGACGGTGTCAGCGAGGCCTCGCCGACACTGACCCCGACCCGGGCCAGCAACAGCATGATGTAGCTCGAGGCCAGGCCGCAGACGGCGGTCGCCGCGCTCCAAAGACCGACGCCGATCATCAGGATGGTTGTGCGGTTCTTGCGCTCAGCCAGCCGGGCGATGGGGATGCCGAGCAGGGTGTAGAGGATGGCGAACGTCGGCCCGCCCAAAAGGCCGAGAAGCGTGTCCGACAAGCCGAATTCCTTCTTGATCGGCTCCTGAACTATGGCGATCAGCACCCGGTCGATGAAGTTGAAGGTGTAGAGGGCCACCAGCATCGCAAGGACGAAGGCGCGATAGTTCGGCGTACCGTACCCAGTGTGCGGCCCAGCTGAATTGTCGCCTGGCGCGTCGGTCATGGCGTCTTCCTTCCCCGCGAAACGCCTCATATCCGGGCGTTCTTCTTGTCGTGGGAGGCGGTATCGGCTGGCCCCGAGCCCATAGGAGGGCGCCGGAAGGCTTTACGCAAGGGAAGGTTGGGCGCCGTGGAATGTCCACAAAACGAAAGGGCTTCCGACTACATGGCCGGAAGCCCCTGCGATCTTGTCAAGGATGAGAAACGTCAGACTTTTACGCGGCGGTCCGCTGCGGCGATCATGATCGCGAGGACCGCGCCGATCAGACCTCCGATGAACAAACCATCGATCCAGAAGTGCGCTGGCGGGTGCTTGAAGAACATCACCGAGGCATTGGCCAGGAAGGCGCCGGGCAGGGCGCCGATGACGAAAAAATAGGCCGACAGTTTGGCCGTGCTCATGGCGCGGTCGGGGACGGTTTCGGCCCGCTCTATATCCCGCTTGATGGTCCAGCGGCTGCACAGGAAGCACAACATGGCCAGCGGAATGACCGCGGTCGAAAGGTAGATGGTGGTCTTTATGCCATGCGCTGAAGCGACCGCACAGGTGTCCTTGGCGGCGGCGAGGGCCGTCTTGCAGGCCTGAACGTCCAGGCCCGTACCCGTCAGATAGTGGTTGGTCATCATGTCGGTGACGTTTCCAAAGGCGGTGGGTCCGCCGCCCAGGCCAATCATGTTGATCACGAACAGCAGGACGGCCGCGCTCAACGCTCTCATGGCTGGAGGCACAAGACCCTGGACGCCGCCATAGGTCGGGCCCCACCAGGCGCCGACGGCAAAGTTGGGAGCCAGCAGAAGAATCATCGCCAGCGTCATGTTGTGGGTGCCCGCCGCACACCAGAGGATGGGCGTCGTGATGAACGGGACCAGGAATGGGAACATCGCGAAGTTACGCACGTCCTTGGCGCCCCATTTGTCCGCGACAACGCCGCCGATCCACGATCCCAGCGCCCCGCCGATCCCGGCCGCAAAGCCTAAGGCCGTGCCAGTAAAGGCGAGCGGCGGCTTCCCGGCCGCCGGGGCCATGTGGAACTGTTGAGCCAGGACAGTGAGTTCAGGACTATAGTTTCGCAGGAAGAAGGGCGTGAAGAACTGGCCGTGAGCGTAGGAGACGAACGAGAACAGGGCGCCGCCCAAAGCAAACAGCCAGAAGGTCGGCCGCTTTTCCAGGGTGGAGAACACCATCAGCAGGGAAATGTGGCTGGAGGCGTTCGCCTGGGCGCGCGCGTCGCGGCTCAGTTGGCTGCGAGGCTCGCGCAAGGTGAGAATCGCAGCGACGGCGAAGAACAGGCCGGGGGCGCCAGCCACCCAGAAGGCGGCCTGCCAGCCATATTTCTGAGCGACGATGCTTCCGATCGCCATGCCGAGAAGGGTGCCGATAGATATGCCCATCGAATAGATCGCAAGGGCCGTAGCGCGCTTTTCCTTGGGGAAATAGTCGGCCAGCAGGGAGTGGGCGGTGGGAGAGCAGCCCGCTTCACCGATGCTGACTCCCGCGCGTGCGAAAGCCAGAATGCCGTAGCTCTTGGCGAAACCTGAAAGGACCGTGAAGCCGCTCCAGATCGCCAGTGAAATCGTCATGACCCAGGGGCGGTTTCCCTTGTCCGCCAGCCGGGCGATGGGAATTCCCAAAATGGTGTAACACGCGGCGAAGAATATTCCGCCCAGCGCACCCATCTGGCTGTCTGTCAGATGCAGGTCGGCCTTGATGCTGTCGCCGATGGTGGTGATGATCTGGCGGTCCAGAAAGTTGACCGTGTAGATCATGACCAGCAGGGTCAGGGCATAACGCCCGTAGTTCTTGCTGACCGGCGCAAAACGTGGCGCGTCTTCAGCGGCAATCGTGGCTTCCGCCATGGTCTGGTTTCCTTCCCTGATGCGCCTCTTTGCCGGACGCATTCGTGTTTGTACTGGCGTGAAAGGCCCCATTGCCGGGCCAACCCCACTTGCCCCCCTTGCAGTGCTAGCCATAGGAGGGCGCCGCAACGGAATGCGCAAGAGGGCACGGGCATGATCCGTGATCAGGCAGGCAACCGACCCGGCGGGCCGGGCTTTCTATCAGTCAAGGCTGGATGTAGACCGGCAGCCCTGCCCAAATAGCCGCCCAGTATGGAGTAAGCCCCTATGCAGCTTGTGATCGGCGACAAGAACTGGTCCTCGTGGTCCATGCGCCCCTGGCTGGCGCTGACCCACACCGGCGAGGCGTTCGACGAGGTGTTCATTCACCTGCGTCAGGAAGAAACCGCCGGCCAGATCGCCCAACATTCGCCTTCGGGCAAGGTTCCGGTCCTGGTCGATGGCGACCTGACGATCTGGGATTCCCTGGCCATTTGCGAATACCTGGCCGACAAGTTCCCCAAGGCGTGCCTGTGGCCGGACGATCGCAAGGCGCGCGGGCTGGCGCGGGCCGCCTGCGCGGAGATGCATTCCGGCTTTCCCTCGTTGCGCGGCGAATGCCCCATGGATCTGAAGCTGCGCACCAAGGCCGAGCTGACCGAGGCGACCATGACCGACGTGCGCCGCATCGTGCGGCTGTGGAGCGACCTGCGCGGCTGGTTCGCCGATTCCGGCCCCTTTCTGGTTGGACCCTGGTCGATCGCCGACGCCTTCTTCACGCCGGTGGCGACGCGGTTCCAGTCCTACGGCATCGCCCTGTCGGACTATGGAGACGCCGGCGCGGCCGGCCGTTATGCCCAGGCCCTGCTCGAGACGCCCGAATACAAGGCCTGGGAAGCAGCCGCGCTGCAGGAGCCCTAACGGCTGCCGCCGCCGCCGAGCAGCATGGCAAAGTTCACCAGCGGGAACAGGAACGGCACGGCGATGGAGCCGAAAAAGCCCATGCGCCAGGCGGTGGTCCGAAAGTCCTGGACGTTGACCGGCCGTGCGACCTTCTCCGTCCAGGGGCCCAGCAGGAAACAGACATTGGCGATTCCCATCAGCACCAGGAACGCCGCGCCCAGAAACAGTGTCATGGAGGCCGCCCCTTGCCAGTCCTTCCAGACCGGGCGGCCAAAGGCGTAGAACTCGGTCACGAAGAGACCGTAGGCGATCCACCCGGCCGCCCCCAGCGCGATGTTGTAGCGAAGGCGGCGCGCCTGCCACCAGGTCCAGGTCTCGCCGGACATGAAGCCGTTGGATTGCGCGCTATCGAGGGAAGCCATGGGCCTGCTCCGTCCT
>CAZJBC010000159.1:0-7040 GCA_964543805.1 uncultured Brevundimonas sp. | reverse complement strand
CACGATAGCCTTCATGTCGATATCTGCAAGCAGACCCTCTCAAGGTCTCAGATGGGTCGGTTTGCGACGCTAGGCCAGCGCCAATAACCGGTCATTGCGGGGCTGCTTCCGAGAGCGGACGTAGGTTAGGTCTCAAAGGGGTGGACATAGGACGTTCGGGCTCGCGACGCCTGAGCCTCTGACGATAGGAATTGGCGCAGCTTACGTGTAACGTGTTCCCATGGCATCGCATCTAGCAATTAGGCTGGTCCTGTCGACACTCGCAATTCTGCTTACGCTCGACGCGGCAGCGAGTCCGTTGAGGGCGGTGGCGGCCAGCGTCGCTTCGGTAACCACCGAAGATTTGCTCCGCCGGATGGCATTAGCTGCTCCCGACGACTGTAGCGTACCCGCCGCTTCCGCCGCGTCCAGCGCCGATGTCAGCGACCTGGAAAATCAGCTATTCGAGGCCGCGAAAGTCCAGGTGGCCGAAGGGCTGAACGACCATTCCTCCGCTTCGAACGCCGGATCGCGCGCAATATCAGCCTTACGTGAGGTGGAGCGGTCGAGTGCGGAAATAGACAAGAGCTGGCCAACTGAAGACCGCTTTCACTTCAAGGCTCTGGATTTGCCGCCGGGCATTTTGGTGGAAATGACGTATCGCGCCCACGCTAGCCTGGTCTTGTTCGGCTCCTTCTATCTCGACCAATACGAGTCGGTTGATCCTGGAACCAAGTGGCGGGAGGTCGATTTTATCGACCCAAGCGACCCCCCCAGCGCAATCGATCTGTTCCCGTTGCACCGTGGGCCGGATGGTCACGCCCGATTTTTGGCCAGGGTTTGGCAGTCCGGCTGCGCGGGCTCTATCGGCGAGGACTATTATGGTTACGAATGGACCCCCGACCACGGGCAGAGCGCGCTGGAAATCATAAAAATTGAAGGCGCCGAGGGATTGGATGAAGCGGCATCCACCCACGTGGGTCGGTTAAGCACGACGGGCAAGACCATTCAGTTGCCGTATTGCTTCTTTTCGGCCGTCGACACCTGGGACAATCCCACCCTCTGTGCTGCCGATTCGTTTGATCTATCCGGCGACAATCCTCATTTCGCCGGGCGAGTTTACAATCGGCCGGACTTGGTAGCAGTGGCCAAGGCAGTCCAATACGCAAAAGCTCATGACTATATTGCTTTGCGCGGCTATTGCGCCTCGGACGCCGTGGCGGCCAAACTTGTTCGGGAGGTCCCACCCGACCTGTTCGCGGATGAGATCGACACCGCCAAATCAGGGCCAGCTCGCGAGACGATCCTGCTGGCCGACGGGACAGTTCGCTTCGATCTGATCAAGCGCCGAAGCAATTGGCTGGTCGAAAGGTTCAAGATCGCGGCCGGGAGCCCTTAAGATCAATCTCCTTGGATCACCCTCGGTTCGCGGCTAGGAGCGACCGCGGAGCCAAAGTCCGCAATGGGTCGAAAGCGGTCTTTGCCGTCGGCTCCTGAAGCGGACATCTCGCACTTATGCAAAGAGTTAGAAGCAGCTCTTTCGAAACTGGACACTACCCCTCTCCCTCCCGACAGGCCGGAGCGCGTTTTCGGCTATGCTTCCTCCATGCCGAGTCGCCTGACCATCGATCTGGACGCCATGGCCCACAACCATGCGGTCCTCAAGGACGCCGCCGGCGGGGCCGAGGTTGCGCCGGTCATCAAGGCTGACGGATATGGCCTGGGCGTTGGGCCCATCGCCCGGCGGCTGTGGGCGGAAGGCGCGCGCACCTTCTTCGTCGCCCGCCTGGTCGAAGGCGAGGCCCTGCGCCGGGAACTGGGCGAGCGCACCGCGGCGATCCTGGTGCTGGACGGCGCGGCGCCGGGCTCGGACGAACGTCTGCGCGCCGCCAAACTGACGCCGGTGCTGAATACGCTGGACCAGGCAAGGGCCTGGCGCGGCGGGGAGATCGTACTCCACATCGACACCGGCATGAACCGCTCCGGCGTGACCCTCGCCGAGGCCAACGCTCTGGCGCGCGAGGGGCTGAAACCGGATCTGGTCATGAGCCACCTGGGCAGCGCCGCTATTCCGGATGATCCGCGCAATGCGGCCCAGCTTGATCTGTTCTGCAAGGCGATCAGCCTGTTTCCGGACGCGCGCGCCAGCCTGTCGGCTTCGTCGGGAATCTATCTCGGTCCCGCCTTTCGTTTCGACATGGTCCGCCCGGGGATCAGCCTGTTCGGCGGCGGGCCACGCGAGACGCCGGTGTCCTGGCTGAAACCGGTCGCCACCCTGACCGCCACCATCCTTGACGTGCGGGATCTGAAAGCCGGCGACCAGGCGGGGTACGGTTCGACCTTCACCGCCGCCCGCGACATGCGCATCGCGGTGCTGGATTGCGGCTATGCCGACGGCCTGCTCCGCGCCAGCCATCGCGGCGCGGCCGGCTGGCTGGCCGGAGCCCGAACGCCGCTCGTTTTCGTCACCATGGACCTGACCGCGGTGGACGTTACCGGGTGTCCGCATGCGCGCGCCGGAGACGATGTGGAACTGCTGGGTCAGAATGCGCCGCTCGACGACCTGGCCGCGGCCGCCGGCACAGCGGCCCACGAATGCCTGGTCCGGCTGGGCCAGCGCGGCGAGCGCCGGGTGCTGGGCGCCGCCGATTGACACCCCTCGAACGGGTGGTTTGCAAGCCTGCCTACTAACCTTACAGCTAGGGACAAGCTGGCCTCCGTTCAGCTTCGATTCATGGACGCATGGCCAGGATATGGTTAGGACTCGAGTCGTCCTCCGCAGAAGGAATTACGAGATGCGCGTCATTGTGCGATTGGCGACAGCGGCGGCCACGGCCGGTCTCCTCGTGGCGCTGGCGTCGGCCAGCAGCGCCCAGACGCCGGATAAACCCGCAACGCCGGTCAAGCCCACGGCCCCCGTAAAGCCCACCACGGCCGACAAGCCCCCCGAAGGCTCAAAGCCCGCCGCGCCGGACGGCGGCGGCAAGGCTGCGCCGGCCGACGCCGGGGGAAAGACCCCGCCCGCTGATGCTGGCGGCAAGGCTGCAGGCGCGGGCGGCGCTGACAAGGCGCCGCCGCCCCCCGCCACCGGCGGCAAGGCCCCGCCGCCGCCTGGACTCAAGGTCGGCGAATACGCCTGCACGGGCGGCGCCGTCTCCGGCTTCAAGGTCACGGCCCCCGGCGCCTATGCCGGCGTCGACGGCGGCTCGGCTGGCGCCTTCACCGTCACCGGCAACGCCATCGCCTTCCAGGGCGGCGCGCTGAACGGCCAGCCTGGTCATGACCTGAAGGACAATGCGTTCGGCGTCGGCGCCGCCCTGCACTGCGCCCTGAAGGTTCCGCCTAGCCCTTAGCCAGGGCTTCCAGCCGGTCGGCGGGGACGGCGTTCACCGCCGCCTTGATGTCGTCGATCGGGGCCTTTGAGCCGTCGGCCTCGACCATGAAGCGGTTGCCCACCAGCACGCCGTACTTACCGCTGTTGGAGTCCTTGTGGTACTCCTCGGTGGTCATGCGCCCGTTGATATTGCTAACTTTTTCATAGCTGGTCGCGGTTTCGGTGCTCGAGGTGACCTTGGCGATGCCGGCCAGGGCGCCCACCGCGCCCAGGTCAGACACGGTCAGTTCAATCCGCTCGTCGCCTTTTTGATAGACGGTCTTGGCGACCGAGGCGTTCAGCGCGCCGACGCCGCCGCCGCTGCTGCTGGATTCGGTCTTGCTGAACCCCGGCAGGCTGCCCGGCAGCAGGGCCGCCAGAACGGCGGGATCGGTTGCGGGCGGCCCCTTGCCATCCGCAGAGGCCTTCATCTGATCAGCCATGGCCTTCATTTGGGTGGCCGCATCGCTCACGTTCACCGAACCCTGGCCGTTGGGCAGTTTGATGGTGACGTTGTGGCTAACCGAATTCATGATCGACCCCGCCCTCATGATCCTCAGCGGCAGATTGACGATAGAGCTGAGGACGAGCGCGACAACACAGCCGACGACAATCACCACGGCCGTATAGCCCGGTCCCTTATCTTCCGGCGTCTTCATCAGGATACGCAAACCGAAGTGAAAGACGAAGATCGTGTAGACCGCCGCGGCCAGGACGACCAGCCAACCCAAGAGGGGTACGATCGTCGCCAGAAAACTCACCCAGATTGCGGTTGGCGCATAGGCAGCGACCTTCATCGCCTGGCTCTTGCTGCGCTCGGCTCCGAAACTGGACGCGAAGGCGTCAATGAGCAAGGCCAGGATGTAGGTCATGGCCAGCGACAGCGCATAGCTGATGATCGCCTGGGCGATGAGAAAGACCGGCGAGAACACCGCGGCCGCGCCAAAAAAGCCGCCGATCGCGCCCACCAGCGAACTAATGAACAGTCCATAGAGCAGAGTCATGATCGCCGGGATCGCGGCCAGGATCATGACATATCCGGTGAACAGTCCCTGGGTGGTTGACGCCTCGGCGTCGATTACCTGCCATTCTTACTTGGGACGGAGGATTATCCCTGTAATTCGGCCAACAAGGCCTCTCGATGGCGCGGATCCGGAATTGACGGTCATTCAGCCCTCCATTGGAAAACAGCGTTATCCCCGCCGGTGACGCTACACCACGCCTGAGGGTTTGCAACAAAGCGCCTATGATCAATCTGTGACGAATCGGCGAACCCCCTTCTGATGGCCCGCGACGGCGCGAGTTACGTCTGCCAGGCCTGCGGCGCCGTCCACTCCAAGTGGGCCGGCCAGTGCACGGCCTGCGGCGCGTGGAACAGCCTGGTGGAAGAGCTGGGCGCCCGCCCACCCGGCGCCATGGCGCCGACGCGAGCGACCAAGACGCGCGGGCTCAAGTTCATGGGCCTGGAGGCCGAGGCCATTACCCCGCCCCGCATTGAAACCGGCGTGGCCGAATTCGACCGGGTCTGCGGCGGCGGCGTTGTACCTGGCTCGGCAATCCTGATCGGCGGCGATCCGGGCGTGGGCAAATCAACCCTGCTGCTGCAGGTCTGCGGCGAGGCGGCGGCGCGGGGCGCTTCTTGCGCCTACATCTCCGGCGAGGAGGCCACCGAGCAAATCCGCGCCCGGGCGGGCCGCATGGGCTATTCCCAGGCTCCCGTCAGCCTGGCGGCGGAGACCTCGATCCGCGACATCCTCGATGGGCTGAAACGCGAAAAATTCGATCTGGTGGTGATCGATTCCATTCAGACCCTGTGGAGCGACCACCACGAGGCGGGGCCCGGCTCCGTCACCCAGGTCCGCGCCTGTGTCGCCGAACTTGTGCGGCTTGCCAAGAAGCAGAACACCGCCGTCCTGCTGGTCGGCCACGTCACCAAGGACGGCCAGATCGCCGGCCCCCGCGTCGTCGAGCACATGGTCGACGCCGTGCTCTCGTTCGAAGGCGAGCGCGGCTATCCGTTCCGCATCCTGCGCGCCGCCAAGAACCGCTTCGGCGCAACGGATGAGATCGGCGTCTTCGAAATGGGCGAGAGCGGCCTGCGCGAAGTGCACAACCCCTCGGCCCTGTTCCTGGGCGACTCCGGCCAGCGGGCGGCTGGCGCGGCGGTGTTTGCCGGCATGGAAGGCTCGCGGCCGGTGCTGGTCGAGTTCCAGGCCCTGGCCGCGCCATCGGCCTACGGCACGCCCAGGCGGGCCGTGGTGGGCTGGGATTCAGGCAGGCTGGCCATGGTGCTGGCGGTGCTGGAAGCGCGCTGCGGCCTGTCGTTCGCAGGACGCGATGTCTATCTGAACGTCGCCGGAGGCTTGCGCATCAACGAGCCGGCGGCCGATCTGGCCGCGGCGGCGGCGCTGGCCTCATCTGCCCTCGATGTCGCCCTGCCCCAGGACTGCGTGGTGTTTGGCGAGCTCAGCCTGTCGGGCGAAATCCGCTCGGTCAGCCGCATGGAGGCGCGCCTGAAAGAAGCGGCCAAGCTGGGCTTTCGCCAGGCCCTCGCGCCCTCGGGCGCCGCCGAAGGCTCGCCCATGCCGGTCACCGGCGTCAGCCGGTTGACGGAGGCCATCGCCCGCATCGGCGAAGAGCGTTGGAACGGGTCGTGATGTTCGACATTCTGGCCGCCCTGGTTCTGATCGTCTCGGCCATCGTCGGCTTTGCGCGCGGCGCGACGCGCGAGCTGGTGGCCGTGGCCGCGTTCCTGATCGCCATAGCCGTGGCGGTGTTTGCCCTGCGCTATTCGGCGCCCTTCGCCCTGACCGTGGTCAAGACCGAATGGATCGCCAAGGCCCTGGCTATTCTGGTGGTGTTCCTGACGGTCTACATCGTCCTGCGCCTGCTGGGCGGCGGGCTGGTGCGGCGGATTCACGAGACCGAGCTGGGATCGCTGGACCGCGTGGTCGGGCTGGGGTTTGGACTGGTGCGCGGCCTGATCGTGCTGGGGGTATTCAACCTGGTGTTCGCCGCCGCCATTCCGGCCGAACGGATGCCGGCCTGGGTGACGGGCGCCAGGCTCTATCCCCTCACCACCCTGTCCGCCGACGCCTTGCGATCGCTCGAGCCCAAGGGCGCCGAGGTGGCCGGCAAGGTCGCGCCTGTCCTGAAGCGGGCAGTCGGCGACAACATCGATCCGCCGCCCGACGAAATGCGCGACAAAGGCGGCAAATGACGTTATGACCCCGGCACACTTAAAACCCATGCCGATCCGGTGGAGACGTCGCCTTGACGACTGAAAGCCACGCTTCGTTCCAGTTTGGCGTTGGCCGCGATCCTGACGATGACCGCCCGCGCCTCGAATGCGGCGTCTTCGGCGTCTTTGACACCCCTGAAGCCAGCGCCGTCACCGCCCTGGGTCTGCACGCCCTGCAGCACCGCGGCCAGGAAGCCTGCGGCATCGCCACGTTCGATGGTCAGCGGTTCCACACCGAACGCCACGCCGGCCTGGTGGGCGACGCCTTTACCGGCGCCGACCTGGTTCAGCGCCTGCCCGGGCGGGCGGCCATCGGCCACACCCGCTATTCCACCGCCGGCGGCAGCGTGGCGCGCAACATCCAGCCGATGTTCGCGGACCTGGAGATCGGCGGCGTGGCCCTGGGCCACAACGGCAACCTGACCAATTTTCTGATGCTGCGCGAGC
>CAZJBC010000158.1:0-7079 GCA_964543805.1 uncultured Brevundimonas sp. | reverse complement strand
CATGGCCCCGCTGGACGCCGCCCGGCGCGAGCTGTTCGGGCGGCTGATGGCAGGCCATCTGGCGGGCGGCGGCATGATCCTGGCGGCGGTGCACGATCCCCTGCCGGTGCCGGCCCGGATCGTCGAGGTGACGGGATGAGCGCCCTGGGCGTCCTGTTCCGGCGTGAGCTGGCCCTGGCTTGGGGCCGCGGCGGCGGGCCGGCCCTGGCCCTGCCGTTCTACGCCTGCGTCGCCACCCTGCTGCCCCTGGCGATTGGGCCGGAGGCGGGGCCTCTGAAAGCCATCGCTACGGGCTCGGCCTGGCTCGCCCTGGCCCTGACCAGCCTGCTGTCGCTGGAGCGTCTGTTCGAGCGCGATTACGAGGATGGGGCGCTGGACTTGCTGGCCCTGGGCGAGCCGCCGCTGGAGGCGGTCTGTTTCATCAAGTGCCTTGCCCAGTGGCTGGCCACCGGCGCGCCGCTCGCCCTGGCGGCGCCGATTGCGGCCATGAGCCTGGGGGCCCCCGCCGATCTTTCGCCCCTGATCATCGTCAGCGCCCTGCTGGGCGGTCTGGGCTTCGCCTTTACCGGCGGCATCGGCGCGGCCCTGTCGATCGGCAGCCGCCGGGGCGGGGTGCTGATCGCGGTGATCGTGCTGCCGCTGTTCGCGCCGCCGGTGATCTTCGGGGCAGGGGCCATCGCCGCGGCCGCCCTCGGCCAGGACTGGCGGCCGGGTTTCGCGCTGCTGGGCGGCTACAGCCTGTTCTGGGTGGCCATGGGCCCCTTCGCCATGGCGGCCGCCTGCCGCAACGCCCTGTCCTGAATCTCTGTTTTATCGCGCGTCTTGTCCGAAAACCGGTTTCCACTGTTCGGGACGCGCTAAAGCTCGCCGTCCCATTGGAACTGAGGCGCGCGCTTGGCCATGAAAGCGGCGCGGCCCTCGGCGAAGTCCGGGCCGGTGAAGGAGTCCAGCGACACGCCGCGGGTGATCGCATCGTCGATCGCCTGACCGTCCAGCGCCCGGCGCACCATCCGCTTGGCCTGACGTATCGACCACTGGGAATTGGCGCAGAGGATGGCGGCCTTGTCGTTGACCGCCTGGCCAAGGCCTCCACCGGTTAGGACCGTATCGACCAGCCCCAGGCGCAACGCTTCCTCGGCCTCGACGATGCGGCCGGTGAACAGCAGGTCCCGCGCCGCCGAGGCGCCGACCGCATCGACCAGCAGGCGCGTATCAAAGGCGTTGTAGACGATCCCGAGCTTGGCCGGGGTGATGGCGAAGCGCGCGCCCTCATCCGCCAGGCGGATGTCGCAGGCCAGGGCCAGGGCCATGCCGCCGCCGATGCAAAAGCCTTCGACGCTGGCGATGCTGGGCTTTGCCATGCGCGACAGCGCCAAAAGGCCGTCGTGCACGGCGGCGGCGTAGCCAGCGGCCAGCTGGCGCGTGGCGCAGACGGTTTCAAACTCGGCGATGTCGGCGCCCGCCGCGAAGTGGCCGCCGGCCCCCTGGACGATCAGCAGCTTGACGCCGTCAGCCGCGTCGACGGCCGCGGCGATGTCGCCCAGCGCCCGCCACATGGCCTGGTTCAGCGCATTGCGCCGTTCCGGCCGCGCCAGGGTCAGGCGGGCGCACTCGCCGGTCAGGTCAAGATCAAGGGCGCCGTCGGCGAAGGCAGGCATGGCAGGCTCCGGTCGTATAGGTCCTTCCGGTTAGACCGGCCGGCCGGCGCCGCCAAATAAAAAACCCCGCCGCCGGTGAAGGCGACGGAGCTTTGGCAGAACCCGCAGGTGGGACGGGGTTACTTGGCGTCCTGGGCGGCGTTTTCAACCGCGTTGCCGGCCGCCTTTACGTCCTTGCCGGCGCCTTCGACGGTGTTGCACGCGGCCACGGCCAGACTGGCGAGGGCGGCGGCGAAAATCAGCAACTTGCGCATGGGAGTCTCCTGAAAAGCATTGCAGGAACAATCCTCAGGCGACTTTTTGGTTCCCCGCCTGGTTGGGGTCGGCCACCGGGAAGGTCATTACCGCGGTCAGGCCGCCGACATCGCTGGCGCTGAACGCAACCGCGCCGCCCAGCTGGCGGGCAAAGGCGCTCATCAGCACGCCGCCGACGCCCTTTTTCACCCGTTCCAGCGCGCCCTTCGGATCGCCGGCGCCGGAATCGGTGATCTCCAGTCGGGCGGTGTCCTCGGTTGCCGAGAAGTTGATGAGCAGCGCGCCGCCGCGGCCGTGAAAGGCGTGCTTCTGGGCGTTGGTGATGGCCTCGACCGCGAACAGGGCCAGGGGGGCCAGACGGTCCGGATCGACCGACAGGTGGTCGGCGGTCAGCTGGGTGTCGACCGCGTGGCCGCGCACGGCCTCGGACATCACCAGCTGGGCGGTCAGGTCCTCGAGGAAGGATTTCAGATCCACCCGCTGCAGATTTGGGCCCTGGTAAAGGGTGCGATAGATCAGGGCCAGGGCGGCAATGCGCTGGCGAATGTCGTCCAGGGTCTCGCGCATGACCGGGTCGGCGACCGCGCGCTGCTGCATGCTGACCATGGACGAGATGACCTGCAGATTGTTCTTCACCCGGTGATGAATCTCGCGCATCAGCCGGTCTTTTTCGGCCAGGGATTCGGTCAGGGAGGCGTCGCGCTCCAGAATGGCGTCGGCCATGTTGTCGAGGGTGGCGGCCAGTTCGGCGATCTCGGGCGGCGCCTCGCTGGCGCGCACGGCGCGAACCGTCAGCCGGCCCTTGGCGTAGATCGCCGCGATGCGCTGCAGATAGTTCAGCCAGCGCACGACGACGCGATCGGCGACAAACCAGACCGCCAGCACAGCCAGCAGAAAGGCCAGTACCGGCGGGGCGATGGTGGCCAGAAGATGGACCCGGCTCCATTCGGCCAGGGTCTGGGTCGGGGCCGACAGGACCACCTCCAGGCCGCCGGGTTGCATAGGCGTCAGCGCGAACAGGCGCTGGCCGCCCTGCCGGTCGCGGCCTTCGAATACGCTGCCCTGGGCGCGCAGGCTGGCGGTCAGCTCGGCAGCGGTTGCGGGAAAGGCCTCGGCGCGGGTCTGGCTGGCGTAGGCGCCGCTGCTGTCGATCAGGGCGATCTCCGATCCGGCGGGCAGGGCGCCGCCGGCGGGGTCTGGGCGCAGCGAGGCGATATCGATCACCGCCGCCATGGCGCCGTCAAAGTTTCCCCCTTTGTCGGCCCGAACCGCCGCCAGGATCGCAGGGGCGCGGGACAGGCCTTGCGGCGCGGTGACCACCACCAGGGGCGCGCCCGACTTCAGGCGCACGAACCAGTCGGCGTTGCGCCGGTCCAGATCCTGGGGTGCGGCGTCGGAGGCGCAGGAAATCCGGCTGATGGCGTCGAAACGGATCAGGCTCTCATAGCCCGGCAACTGGCCGATGGCGGCGTTCAGATTGTGCCCGCACTGCAGGCCGGTGGTCTCGGATGTCAGAGTCTCCAGCAGCACCGCGCCCGACGAGATCCGCGCCTGGGCGGTGGCGGCGCTCAGCTGGGCGGCGTCAACCAGCCGGATGCGCCGGTACTCAACGTCCTTGGAATAGACCGTCGCGGTCTGAGCGATCCCCAGCACAAGTACGGGCGCCAGCGCGATCGCCAGGGCGATCAGGAGGCGGGATCGGATCGTGACCGGCGCTCGGAATCCTGCATCCTGCGCCACGATCACCGCACAGCGCTGAGCCGCTCCGCATCACTGAGGATGCTGCGCATCGCCTCGCCCGCCGGGCGCCCGTCACGATCGTAGGAGCCGTCGGCGAGAATGTCCTGCAGGGCCTTGCGGGCGCGGCTGACACGGCTTTTCACCGTGCCGACCGCGCAGTTGCAGATATCGGCGGCCTCTTCATAGGCAAAACCGCCGGCGCCAACCAGGATCAAAGCCTCGCGTTGTTCCGGCGGCAGCTTGGCGATGGACAGGCGCAACTCGTCCAGTGCGATGGGGCTGGACGGATCATCGATCGCCACCAGGGTGCGTTCGGCCGCTTCCTGATCCAGCTGGGTCGAACGCCAGGACCGGCGCTTGTCCGAATAGAACTGGTTGCGCAGGATCATGAAGGTCCAGGCCTTCATATTGGTGCCCATCTGGAAGCTGGCGCGCGCATCCCAGGCTTTCATCATCGCATCCTGGGCCAGGTCGTCCGCCGCAGCGGCGTTGCCGGTCAGGGTGCGGGCGAAGGCGCGAAGATGTGGGATGAGCGCCACAAGATCGGTCTTGAAGCGGTCTTCCATGGGGCGGTTGTTGCGGGCGTTGTCGGCGGTGGCCGAGGCGTTATCAGCGGGGGGCAAGAGCGCGCTCATCCGGCGCCATCCGCGCGTTTGGCGTCGGCGCGGCGAAGGATTTCAAGAAATTCGTCGGGCACCGGTTCGCTGACCACTTCGTCGAACATCTGGCGCAGTTTCACCCCGATCGCCTGCTGACGAAGACGCGCTTCGTCCATGCCGCCAGAGCGGCCGACAGACGGCCTTGAGGATTTTGCGGGCCGATCGTTCACATCAATCATTTCGCTCGCGCTGCGCATTCACAGCAGACTCCCTCTTTACACCAGTTCGGTCAAAAAGCACTTTTCCTTGGTCAAATGCCTGGGCGGGGGCGTAAGTTCCACCCAGCCGCAAAAAAACTGCCAAGCTTGCGGAACCTGCCCCGGCCGGCTGCGTTATCAGAGTCTTCGGGGCGCCTGTCTTGCGCCGCAGCCGGAGGCGCGCCTTTCGGTGCGCCCCGGTCCAATGGGAGGACTTTAATGAGCCTGTTAGCCCGACTGGCGCCCCACCTGCCCTATGTGCGCCGGTACGCGCGCGCCCTGACCGGGGACCAGCAGAGCGGCGATCAGTACGTGCGGGTCGCGCTCGAAGCCCTTGCCACCGGCGATCGCACCCTGGACGCCGGCATGAGCCCGCGCGTCGCGCTCTATCATGTCTTTCACGCCATCTGGTGCGCCACCGGCGCCCAGCTGGAAGCGCCCAGCGAAGCAGCCGGTCTGACGACGGATCCGGGCCAGAGACTGATGCGAATCGCCCCCCGCTCCCGCCAGGCGTTCCTGCTCACGGCGCTGGAAGGGTTCACGCCGTCCGAGGCGGCGCAAATTCTCGACACCGACTTCCACGAGGTCGACCGCCTGATCAATCAGGCCCAGCAGGAAATCGACGCCGAACTGGCGACCGATGTGCTGATCATCGAGGACGAACCGGTCATCGCCGCCGACATCGAGGCCCTGGTCCGGGAGCTTGGCCACACGGTCACCGACATCGCCGCGACCCGCGGCGAGGCGGTCGAGGCTGTGGCTCGCAAGCGGCCCGGCCTGGTGTTGGCCGACATCCAGCTGGCGGACGGCTCGTCGGGCATCGACGCGGTCAAGGATATCCTGGGGCTTTATGATGTGCCGGTGATCTTCATCACCGCTTTCCCCGAGCGGCTGTTGACCGGTGAGCGGCCCGAGCCGACCTTCCTGATCACCAAGCCCTTCCAGCCGGAAACGGTGAAGGCGGCGATCGGTCAGGCCCTGTTCTTCCACCCGGCAAAGCGCCGGGAAGCAGCCTAGGAACGCTGCTCCCGTTCAGGCGTTGAACTCGTGAAAGCGCTCTTGCTTCACGAAAGGCATCCCATGCTTGGCTGGGCTTTGGTCTTCTTCCTTCTGGCGCTGGCGGCCGGCTTCTTCGGATTCTTCGCCCTGGCCGGCGTTGCGGCGATTATCGCCAAGATCCTGTTCCTGCTGTTCCTGGCGCTGCTGGTGGTCAGTTTCGCCGTGCGCGCCTTCCGCGGCGATTCGGTGATCTGAACCTGGCTATTCGATGTCGGTCGGCGGCGTATGGATCACCGGCGCGGGGGTTTGGCGCGACGGCGGCGCATCTCGGCTGAGACTTCCCGAATTCAGCGCCAGCGTGACCAGCAAGACGACAATGGCCAGCAGGGTCGAGACCAGCAGCACCACCAGGATATCGCGGTCGAGAAAGCCCTGACGGGCGGGCGTGGCGCGCAAGCGTATGGCCGGCTGGTCTTTTTGAACGGATGGCTTGGCCATGGAAAGGCTCCTGAACAGGCCCGGCGCGAAACGCGCGGGGCGACTACCAGAAACAACGTCCCGGCGCCGCGCCCCGTTCCCCGTCATGGCGGCTTGCGGCCCGCTGAACTAATTTTCGCGGCGGCTGGAACCAACGGCCCGCGGGCCGGTTTATGCTGTGTGCGGAGGCGGCGACGCCCCCCCGACTTTGGTTGGCAATAGTCAACCAGCCGTTTCCGCATCCCATTCTCGATGATGCAAACTCAAAGGGGGCGGCTTGTGCAAACAGGCCGCCCCCCGCTTTTGTGCGCCCGGCGCCTACGGGATGAAGTGGACCGCCACATCGGCCCGCCTTTGCATCGGCGCCTTGCGGCCGTCCGCCAGGACCGCGCCGGCGTCTCCCTGGGCGTCCAGATCGAAGGTCGGGGCCGGAAAACCCTTGGCGGCGAGCAGGCGCGCCACATTGGCCGTGCGGCGCTGGGACAGATCCAGGTTGGCCAAGGCGCCGCCCTTGGCGTCGGCAAGGCCGGTGACCCGCACCACGCCCACATGACATCCGCGAGCCTTGTCGGCCGCCGCGTCGATGGCCTGGCTCGCGCCGGGGGTGACGCTGTCGGAACCCTCGGAAAAATAGATCGGAAAGCTGATGTCCTGGCATCGCGCCTGCGCCAGGCCGAGGCGTTGAGGCAGGCCGCCGGCGCAAGCCGACAGCGCCACGGCGGCGATCAGCATCGATGGAGCAATGTATTTCATGATCTGCGTCTCCTCGCCCGCGCCGGGCGGTCCAGCGGACGCGCCGATGGCCCAGTCAGGCGAAAAACGCGCCGGTCAAGCTTCCGTTCCCAAGGGGAACTGGCGGGCCGGGCAACCGTTAGCCTTGGCGAGACACCTTCATCATTCGCGGAGCAAGGCCATGCCGTTCTGGAAGAAAGACAAAGAGATCACCGAGGCCGATCTGATTGCGCTCAGTCCGCCCATCCGGGAAGCTTACAACCGCGGCCGCAAGGACGAGCGGGACGCACGCAAGCATCACCCGATCCTGATGTCTGGCCTTGTGGTCCTGGCCGCGGCCGGCGCCTCGCTCATCACCCTGG